>JAOAFP010000075.1:0-337 GCA_026416215.1 Negativicutes bacterium
GTGGTAGAGTACGCACCTTAAGACTTCTTCCGGAATAACCCCGCCTTTTGCAATACATCGTGCCCGAATTTGGCATGGCCGTATTTTTTGTCGACGTACTGCTGGCTGCCGCGGTGCCAAAGTTTGCCGATATCGTGCAGCAGAGCCCCCAATGTGACGTTTTGCAGATTTTGGTCCATATCAGTCATACTTTTATACCACCATTTATTTATTATCGCGGGTAAAGACCGTGCCGTACCCGCAACCGCCAAAATCAACGCTTGCTCTCTTTGTTAAGATTCGGCTCCAATGTAAAAATTCTTTCCTTCTCCGCCAACTT
This sequence comes from Negativicutes bacterium, assembly GCA_026416215.1. Classification (GTDB taxonomy): domain Bacteria; phylum Bacillota; class Negativicutes; order SKW292; family SKW292; genus SKW292. The sequence goes on from JAOAFP010000075.1 coordinate 320, forward strand.
TGCGTGGGGATCGGCGGG
>JAOAFP010000075.1:347-7053 GCA_026416215.1 Negativicutes bacterium
CCCGCCGTTGTCAATGTGGCCAAAATAAAAAAAACCCCCGCCGCCCGTATCGCCCATCCTGCCGGCCTGCAACCCGCCAAGCCGCCATCTTCCCTTGTCCGTGGGGGCCTGGTTGGAGGTTGACCGCGTTATAACAGGCTTTTTCTCGCCGGCCGGCGCGGCACCGGCAGCGGCAGCCGGCCGGCCGCGGCACGGTTCCTCGCCGGTGTCATCAATTGCCCCGGACCGACGGCAGGCACATTCACTCAACCATCACTGCCCGGGCAGTCGGGATATGCCAGATGTACTTCTCCGCCACCGGGCGGCGGCAAATTGCTTCTACTGCCCGGGCGTAAAGGCTGATCTGCCGGCTGTGCCTGGCCAGCAGCGAACCGTCGCACCCGTCGCGGTCGGTCTTGAAATCAATCAGCACCAACCGGCCGTCCGACTCTTCAAACAACAGGTCGATGACGCCCTGCAGCAGCACGCTCTGCCCGTCATCCGGCCGGCCGGTCAGTTCCCCGGCCGGCACTTTGTGAACAAACGGCTGTTCGCGGAATACCTGCGCGGCGCCGGCCAGCCGCCTGCCCAGGCTGCTCGCAACAAATCCCCACACCGCCTGCAGATCGACCAGTGCCAGCTGTTCGGGGGTCAGGGCCCGCCGGCCGACCAGCCCGGCCAGCTCCTCCTCCAGCTGCCGGAGGCCGCCGATCCGGCCAAGGTCAAGATTTTGCATAACCAGATGATATGCCTGACCGATTGCCAGCCGATCCTCAGCCTGACCGGGCCGGCTACCGTCGGCGGCCGGCCCAGCCGGGGACAGCTCCGGGGTGATTTCTTCTTCCGGTTCAGCCACTTCGGCCAGCCAGCGGCTCAACCCGGTAACGGTGACTTTCGGGGGCACGTAGGCTGGCATCGACTCCTTACCAGCCAGTTCGGCCAGACAAGCCCTGACCTCGCCCTTGTCAACTGCCAGCCTGGTGACTTTTGCCCGGCCGGCCGTTTCCCGGCTTACCTTGTACGCAAATCCTCTCAGCTGGGAGCGGACTATCTCATCCCGCCGGTGAACCGCCACGGCCAGCGGAGGAGACTGGCCACCGCCGGCCGGCGGCCCGCTGGCGGCGGTGACACTGCTTACGACGGTCTGCCAGCCCAGACGACGGGCGGCCCAGGCTATCCAGTCGAAGAAGCTCCTGGCCTCCGGGGGATCGGGCATTTTGTATTTCTCCAGGTTGACACAGGCGGTGATAACCAGCTTTTCCCTGGCCCTGGTCATCGCCACGTACAACAGCCGCAAATATTCCGCCCGATCACCGCGAACGGCCTCTTCGTACAGAAACTGGTAGATCGGCGGGGAATGGCGGCAGAACCGCCGGCAGTCCATAACCTTAAGCCCGACGCCGTAACGCCGGTCAACCAGCACCTCTGCCGTTTGCCTTTTATTTTTCTGGCCGGCGGCGTAAACCAGAAACACCACCGGAAACTCCAGCCCCTTGCTGCCGTGAATGGTCATAAACTGCACGCAGTCGGCCTGACCGGCACAGCCGGCCTTTTCGTTTTCTTCCTGCCGCAGATTCTCCAGCTGCCTGAGGTAACGGAGAAAGGCGAACAGCCCGGTCCGGCTGGATCGCTCGAACTGACGGGCCCGCTCGATAAGCATGCGCAGATTGCGAAGCCGCTGGCTGCCCCCGGTTTGGGCGGCGGCCAGCGCCATCAGGCGACTGTCAAAGGCGATTTTTTCCATCAGTTCCGCCAGCGGCAAAGTCTGGCTGAGCTGTCGCCAGTGGTTGATCCGGCTGACAAAATCGGCCAGACGGCCGGACAAGGACAGGGTGATCCGGCCGTGGCCGGACCGGCTGCTGATTTCCTCCAGCTGCTGCCAGAGGTACCCGTGTTCATCCGCCGTCTGGCGGAAGATCAGCATTTCCTCCAGCGAGAAGCCAAACAGCGGCGAATGCATAACCGCCGCCAGCGCGATGTCCTGCAGCGGATTGTCGAGCACCGACAGAATGTCCAGCATCAGCTTTACTTCCCATTCGCCGAGGTAGCTCTCGCGGTCGGTGGCAATCGGCACCCCGTTGCCGCGCATAACCACGGCCAGGTCCCTGAGGTGGGTCCGGGTGGCCATCAGCACGGCAATGTCACTGTAAGTTATGCCTCGCCATCGCTCCTGATGCTTATCGTATATCTGACGGCCGCTGTCCACCATTTCCCGGATCATCCGGGCTATTAGCAGTCCCTCGGCCTCAATTTTCTTGATCTCGCGGGCCTCCTTCACATCATCGATGTCCGCCAAGTTGTCCGGATCGTCATCTCTGTGGCTGTCGTCGCCGGTTTCTTCCTGGTCCGGCCAGTCGTCGCAGTCATCATCGGAGTCCCTCCCGCCGGAAATGTCCCCGCCTTCCTGATCTGACCCGGCACCGTCGACCTGAATGTGTGAAAACCGGTTGCCAAGGTCGATGATATGCAGCTCGGTCAGCGGATTGACGGCGTCGGCAGGGACGTGGCTGTAGCATCCGGCAGCAAAGTCCAGATGCTGGTTGTCCCGGTAGTCTATTTCCATCTCCTGGCCGGTCATCAGCTGGGAAAATATGCCGTTGACCGTTTCGACCACCTCCCGACGGCTACGGAAGTTGGCGTTGAGATTGACCAGGCAGCAGTCAGAGTTGTAGCCGGGGGAATAGTTGCGGCATTTCTCCTGGAAAATCCGCGGTTCAGCGTTGCGAAACCGGTAAATGCTCTGTTTGACGTCGCCAACCACGAAGGTACTGCTGCCGTAACACTCAAACAGCGACAGGATTTCCTCCTGGATCGGACTGGTGTCCTGATATTCGTCCACGCAGATGTCGACAAAGTTGGCCGCCACTTCCTTTCCGACGTCAGGATCGCGCAGCAGCTCGACGCACATCTGCTCAAGGTCGGAAAAATCCAGCCGCCCCAGCCTTCTCTTCACTTCCCGCCAGCGGCGGTGCAAATGGGCTGTAACCTCGGCCAAGGCGGCAATACCGGTCCTGGCCGCATCCATCGAGGCCCTTATATCCTGGTTGAGGCGCAGGGCCCGGTATGTTATCCCTTGTATGCCGCGTTTACTGCTGAATAAGTCCCTGGCTTCGTCGCGCACGCTGCGCAGCATCCGGTACTGGCCGGCAAAATCTGTTGCCGCGAAATTTCTGTCCGAAAGCTTACCGGCCCATCGCTTTAATTCCACCCTGGCCTGTTCCCTGACCAGTCCCTCCAGGTCCCGATTCCGGATGGCAACAGTCAGCCTTTCTGCCAGCTGTTCCCGTTCCATCCGGCAACGGTCCCGGCAGGCAGCCAGTTCAGCGATGCCGGGAAACATATTGCCGGCAGCGTCGTACAGGGCGAGAATCCGATCGAACAATAGCCCGATGTCCCGCCATTCGCTTTCCAGCATCTGCCTTAGCCCGACGCTGTCGCCGTAAGTCCGGGCACCCGCCGGCCAGGTAAGTTCAGCCGCACCGGACAGGAATTGCTCGATGTCCGCCACTCTGGCCACGTTGCGGTAAAAACCGATGATAACGTCAAGCAATTTCCGATCGCTGCTTTCCTCGGCGAACCAGTCGGCCAGAAGCTGAACCTGGCCGTGCAGCTGGTGATCCGGCCGGTAGGCTTCGGCCAGCAGGTCGCTCAGGGTATCGCGCAGCAAAAGATTTTGCTCGTTCTGATCGATAACGGCAAATACCGGGTCGATGCTGAGGTGGTGAAAATGGTCGCTGATCAGCCGCCGGCAGAAAGAGTGAATGGTGGAAATGGGAGCGCTGTCCACCAGCAATTCCTGTTCTTCCAGATGATCGGCCAGCCGGCGGTCCTCCGCCCGCAGCCGCTCGCCGGCAATGGCCCGGGCAATGCGTTCCCGCAGTTCCTGGGCAGCCTTGTCGGTAAAGGTCATAATCGCCATGTTGTCGAGGGAAAAGTATTCCCCGGTCTGCCGGTTAACCTGTTTCAGCCGGTTGACCACCCGGTCGACCAGTACCCTGGTCTTGCCGGAGCCGGCCCCGGCCGCCACGGCGATGTGCCGGCCGAAGGCGGTCTGCAGGAACCGGCGTTGTCCGGCCTCCACGGCCTGATGCTCCTTCACCCCTTCACCTCCCGTTTAGACCATTCCTCCACCTCGTGCCAGAATGTCCCGGCGTCAATATCCCCCCTGCCCCTGGCCGGCTGCTGCCTGGCCAGCCCTTTCTGGCAGACCCCGGGGAAATCACAAAACCGGCAGGCATAGTTGCCGTTGCCGGACGGGCTGAGGAAGGCCTGCCTGTCCGGCGCAAACACGCCGCGCAGGTAAGCTTGCTCGACCATTGCCTGTGCCCTGGCGACGGCAAACCGCAACAGCAGGTCGAATTGCTCCTGAACAATAAGATGTCCTCTGGGCGGCGGCCTTTTCCCGCCGACAGGAGCCCGGACAAACCGGGCAAAATTATCCTGGCCGACGATCGCCGCGGCTATCTCCCCCGGCTCATCGTCCAGGACAAATCCCCGCATCGACATTGACGGGTCGCGCATTTTGGCCAGCAGCCGGTCAACTTCCGGGCTGTCTACCGGTACTTCGCCCAGATCCTCTGCCTTGAGCCTGACCGGAAGGTACAGCAGTCCGACCGTTTTATCATGTCCATCGGCAAGCCCGGACAGTGCGCACAGGTACAAAGGAAGCTGCAGTTCGCTCCCCCCGGCGATCTGACTATAGCTAATGCGGTCGGCGCGGCTCTTGTAATCGTAAAGCAGCCGGAAAACCCTATCGCCGCACTGCCAACAGTCAACACGGTCGATACGGCCGGTCAGGACGACGGGCAGCCTGCCTCCTTCCCTGAACGGGCCGTCAATATGAAGTTCAAACTCCGACTCCAGCTGCCAGGGCTTAAACAGGCTCGCGCGGATAAAAGCGGCCAGCTGACGGCTGACCAGGCGGAAGTTCTGCCGGTGGCGGCGGCAGATTTCCCTCGCCTGGCCGGAGTGGACGAGGAGACCATAACGGTAACGCGCAACCACCTGGTCGTACATCTCTATCAGGCGGCTGGCATCGGCACTGCCGGACTGCAGCCAGCGCCGCAGAGCCTCGTGTAACACCTGCCCGTAGTCGGCGGCAGTCGGTTCCCAGCCGCGCCGCCGGTCAAGCCTCAGCACCCGTTGGCAGAAATAACGGAACGGACAGGTGTTGAACGACTCAAGGGCCGATGCGGTGACTACCACTGGCTGATTGGGGCCGGACGGCAGCAACAGCCGGCTGTCGACCTGCTTCCCCGACTGCAGATCAGCCGGGCCGGCCAGTATTTTTAGGGTGGCCCTTTCCTCCTCCCCTGCAAGATGCTTAAAAACAACCCGCCAAAACCGATGCCGCCACCTCGGCTGGCCCCCGCCGGCCTCCACCTCGATCAGCCGGCGCATTGCCCTGGCCCTGGTGGTAAGATATGAAGCTTCCGACCGGTCGGGCGGAGAGAAGTCTCCCCCCTCCCCGCGCAGCTGCCGGACGATCAAGGCCGGCCCCATCTCCCGCCCCGCCTGGTCATAGCTGGCACAGCTGAGGTACAGCCGCTCCCCGGCCTGGGACGCCAGGGCGTACAGCGTGAACTTATCCGACCGTACGCTTTCGCTGCCCACCGCCTGCAGCTCGAAATCAAGCTTTGACAACAACCGGCGATCGCGGACGCTGAGAATTGACCCCTGACCGATCCGCCGCGGCAGCACTCCCTCGTTGAGCCCCGACAGGAACACCACTTTGCGTTTTGGCATCTTCATCCGGTCAAAATGGGAAATTGCCACATAATCGCTGCTGGGCGGCACGGTTTTAATCTCGGTGCCGGCCATGGCCTCGCAGAAGATCGCGGCAAAGTCGTCCAGGGACATAATCTCGTCGCCGAACCGCTCCTCCAGGCCGGACAGAACCTGCTGCACCGCTCCGGCCACAAACTGCGTCTCCCGCTGGCGGTCGAGGTCGGCGTGATCGCCGGCCTGACCGCTGCCGATTTTCTCAAACACCTGCAGAGCGGTCAAAATCCCGACCAGCGCCTGAACCAGCCCGGCCACCGTCCCGGCCCGCGGCAGCCTCTCGACCAGGCTGTATAGCCACTGTCCCCACCTGACCTTAACCTTCTCCTTTTCCGGCTCGGGAGAACTGTCCCATAATTCCAGCCAGCGCCTCCGGCTGTTTATGTCGTAGGCCAGGCAGTAGTTTTCCAGCTGATCGATCTCGTCGCGCTCGGCGGCCGACGAGATCAACAGCCACGATTTCAGCACGGCAAAAACGCTGCTGAACCGCCACCGCCGATCAATAGCCAGGTTGAATAGGGCCTCAACTAGATCGAGCAGCCGGTTCCGGGCCGGCGGACGGGGACAGTCGAAAGCAAACGGCACCCCGTTGACCGTCAGAGCTAATCGCAGCTCTGACTCATAACCGGCAAAGTCCCGGCTGACGATCACGAAGTCAGACCAGCGGTAGCGGTAGCGGCGGCGCAGCCAGACAATCTCGCGGGCCAGCCAGTCGGCCTCGGCGGCCGGATCGTCGCACTCGACAAACCAGAGCTCCGGCAGGGAGCCGGCCGGCTGGTGGAAATTGCCGCCGGCAATCCTGTTCAACAGCTGCCAGTGCCCGCGCCGGGACTGGCCGAGCCATTCAACACTCACCGGCAGATTGTGGCGTTCGGCCATCTCCCGCAGCTGGCGAGCGCAGGCCATAGGGCGGCGGAATATCTGTCTCTTATACACATCTGACGCT
>JAOAFP010000008.1 GCA_026416215.1 Negativicutes bacterium
GGTTTACATATCGCCCGGCGACCATTACCGGATGAGGATGACCCACAGTCTCGAAGTGTCGCAGATCGCAAGGACCGTTGCCCGGGGACTGGGCCTGAACGAGGATCTGGTCGAGGCGGTTGCCCTTGCCCACGACGTTGGCCATACCCCGTTCGGTCACGTCGGCGAATACGCTCTTCGGGAGGTTGTCGGCGATTTCTGCCACAACGGCCAGAGTCTGCGGGTGGTTGACTACATCGAGCGTGCCGGCCAGGGACTCAACCTGACCGAGGAGGTGCGGGACGGGATTGTCAACCATACCGGTCCCAATCAACCCTTCACCCTGGAAGGAAAGCTGGTGAGAATAAGCGACCGGATAGCCTATCTGTGCCACGACTATGACGACGGGGTGCGGGCCGGCATGCTGCAGCCGTCTGGCATTCCCGGCGACGTGTCGGTGGTGCTGGGGACCAGTCCGTCCAACATGATTACGGTTATGGTGGCCGACATTATCCGCCAGTCATCGGGACGGGACGACATCGTGCAGTCGCCGCCGGTGGCGGCAGCGATGAATTTGTTGCGGGAATTCATGTTTGAAAATATCTATCACTCGCCGAAACTGGAGAACGATCGGCAGAAGGCCCGCTACATTGTACACAAGCTCTACGAGTACTACATGCGCGAACCAGCCCGGCTGCCAGCTGAGTTTCTGCAGCGGGAGGAACAGTGGGGGCTGGAGATGGTCGTGGTGGATTACATCGCCGGCCTGACCGACCACTACGCCGTGAAACTGTTTGAAGAACTTTACCTGCCGCGGGCCTGGGTGGAGCGGAACATCTGAACATGGCCAACCCCGGACTGAAAACGACGGTTGAATTGCTGCGGCAGCGGGCCGATATTGTGGAGATAATCGGCGAATACGTCAGCCTGCAGCGACGGGGAAGGACGATCGTCGGCCTCTGCCCCTTTCACAGTGAAAAGACCCCATCGCTGAGCGTAAGCCGCGAACACAATCTGTTCCACTGTTTCGGCTGCAAGGAGAGCGGCAGCGTTTTCGACTTCCTGATGAAGATAGAGAATATCGGGTTTGTCGAAGCGGTACGGATGCTGTGTGCCAGGTACGACCTACCGTTTCCCGAACCGGACGGCAGCCTGCCAACCGGTGAAAGGGAGAAGCAGCGTCAGGAACTTTACCGGATCTGCCAGCTGGCAAGAAATTTTTTTCATAACTGTCTGCGGCATGAAAATCTAGGGCGGGCAACCAGGTCATACCTTGAACAGCGGGGGATCGACGGTAAAACGGTTGACAGGTTCGGACTGGGTTTTGCCCCTGACCAGTGGCAGAAGCTGACCAGCGCCTTTCTGAGGCGCAACGTCAGCCCAGAACAGCTCAGGATTCTCGGTCTGATCGATCAGGCCCGTCAGTCTGACCGTTGGTACGATCGCTTCCGCAACCGCCTGATCGTGCCCATTGACGACCATTACGGCGAGACCGTCGGTTTCGGCGGCCGGGCACTGGATGACAGTCCGCCCAAGTATCTTAACTCGCCTGAATCGCCGATATTTGACAAGGGCAGCATACTGTTTGGCTGGCATCTGGCCCGGCCGGCCAGCCGGGCAGAGAAATGGCTGCTGGTGGTGGAGGGATATTTCGACCTCCTGCAGGTGCACGCCCACGGCATTGAAAACGTTGTGGCCAGCATGGGTACGGCGTTTACCGTCCGGCAGGCCCGGTGTGCCATGCGTCTGGCCGAACGGGTGCTGTTTAATTATGACAACGACGACGCCGGTCTGGCGGCGGTGATCAGGGCCGGTCAGCTGATACTGAACGGTGGCGGACAGGCCTGGGTGACAATCACCGACGGACAGACCAAGGATCCCGACGAATACATCAGGCGGTACGGTATCGACCGGTACCGTGAAGTTCTCGGCAACGCACTGCCCCTTTACGATTTTCTGATCGAACGGGCCAGGCGGCGAATCAGGGCCGGTGCCGACAAAACCAGGGAGGGGAGGGTGCTGCTGTCTCAGCTTCACGGTCTGACCGACGAGATGGAAATCGAGAGGGTGCTGGAAAAGGCCAGCCGGGAACTGATGATCAGCAGTCAAGTCCTGCGCTCGGTTTACCGGCAGGGTAGCCGCCGGTCGTCGTCAGGCGGTCGGCAACAGACCGACCCCGGGCCGGCAACTATGCTGCCGCTTACGGTCAGGGCGGAGCGAGAGTTGCTGCAGGCCCTTTTATTTGACCAGGCTGCCCGCCGGCAGTGGCTGACGGATGACAGCCGGCAACTGTTCGGACGGGAGGAGAGCCGCCAGCTGTTTGATTGGCTCGGCCGGCAGGCCGATTTTGCCGTCGACCGGCTCAGCCAGCAGGTGGAAGACGGGTGCCGGGAGGAACTGATGGCGGTGCTGGCCTGGCCACTGGCAACCGACGACCTCGGCCAGCAGGCCGCTGACTGTGTCAAAAGGCTGAAACTGGAGAAATTGCGGATGTTAAAGCAGCACCACGAGCAGAGGGCCATGGAGCTGCTGGCCGAAAACGATCAGGACTATCTCAGGGAACTGGCAACGGCCAGAAGGATATCGCAGGAAATTGTCGAATTGAACAAAACGTAACAGGACGGGCCGGTGGCACGGCCAGCCGGGCTGTTGGTGGGGGGATAGCCTGAATGGCGATAAAAGACAAGGAAAAAGTTATCAACAGGTTGCTGCACAGTGGCCGCAAGGGCGGCGATGCCGTTGCCTACAAGGAGATAATGGACTGCTTTGAGGACCAGGAGGATCTGACCCCGGAAGACATTGAAGAGATCTACGAGCTGCTGGAAAAAAAAGGACTGAAGGTGGGGGAGGCCGTAGTGGCCGACCAAAGCCGGGAAGAGGGTGACAGCGAAGCTCCCACTGATGTGGATATTGCCGAGGCGGCGGCCATCGAGCAGATTGAGCCGATAGTTATCGATACGGCCGAGGTCAGTCTCGACGACCCGGTGCGGATGTACCTGAAGGAAATCGGGCGGGTGCCGTTGCTGACGGCCGATGAGGAAATAGAACTGGCCAGACGGATGGAGGTGGGCGATGAAGAGGCCCGCCGCAAGCTGGCAGCCGCCAACCTCCGCCTGGTGGTGAGCATTGCCAAGCGGTACGTGGGAAGGGGCATGCAGTTTCTCGACCTGATTCAGGAGGGAAATCTGGGACTGATCAAAGCGGTGGAGAAATTTGATTACCGCAAGGGCTACAAATTCAGCACCTATGCTACGTGGTGGATTCGCCAGGCCATTACCCGGGCAATCGCCGACCAGGCCCGGACCATCCGGATTCCGGTACACATGGTTGAAACCATCAACCGGCTGGTAAGGGAGCAGCGCACCCTGCTGCAGGAGCTGGGACGGGAGCCTACCGCCGAGGAAATCGGCACGCGGATGGGGATTGCCGCCGAGCGGGTAAGGGAAATCCTCAAGATTGCCCAGGAACCGGTTTCGCTGGAAACCCCGATTGGTGAGGAAGAGGACTCACATCTCGGCGATTTTCTGCCCGATCAGGATTCGCCGTCGCCGTCAGAGGCGGCGGCTTCGATCATGCTGCGCGAACAGCTGGAGGAGGTGCTTAGCACCCTGACCGACCGGGAATGCAAGGTGCTGCGCTACCGGTTCGGCCTGGACGCCGAGCAAAAGCAGCGCACCCTCGAGGAGGTGGGACAGATTTTTAACGTCACCCGCGAGCGTATTCGCCAGATAGAGGCCAAGGCCTTGCGCAAGCTAAAGCATCCCAGCCGCAGCAGGAAGCTGCGCGATTTTCTCGAGTAGCCAGGCAAAAGCCTCGATAACAGGGGAGCGGAGGGGGCCTGGTGGCCTCCGCGGTCTTCAAAACCGTTGACGGGGCGCCCCAAGCGGCGTCCGGGGTGGGTTCGATTCCTGCACGCTCCCGCCAGCCAAGACAGCAAAGGCTTCCTGGTCCAGATCAGGAAGCCTTTTTCAGTGCGCCCGGCCGGCTTGTTCATCCCGGCAATGGGTCCCGCCGGCCTGCTAACAGATTGTCCCGCCGGAAAGCTTGCAGTCAGCCGTTTCACTGAGAGTGGTGGCAATGATCAGGCTGAGGGCCCGGCAGATTACCGGCAGGTCCATGCTCGGGGCGCCGGGGTGACCGGCGGCCTGCCCGGGCAGGTAGGGAATGTGGACAAAGCCGGCCCGGCAGTCCCGGCCGGTCCGGGACAGAAGGTGCATCAGGCCGAAGAACAGATGGTTGCAGACGTAGGTGCCGGCGGTGTTGGACACCGAGGCCGGGATCCCCGCCTGGCGCAGATCGCGGACGATGGCCTTGATCGGCAGGGTTGACCAGTAGGCCGGTGGTGCATCGGCATAGATCGGCAGGTCAATGGGCTGGTTACCCTCGTTGTCGGGGATCCGGAAATCGTCGACGTTCAGTGCCACCCGTTCGACTGAGATGTCGGGACGGCCCCCGGCCTGACCGACGGCCACCACTGCCACGGGCTGGCAGTCTTCAATCCCGGCGGCGATCAAATCAACTGCCCGGTAGCGCACCACCGGCAGCTGCCGGGCTACAATGGTGTGATCAGCCACGATTTGTCCGGACAGGGTCCGGACGGCCTCCCAGGAAGGGTTGACGGTTTCGCCGCCGAACGGGGCAAAACCTGTCAGCAAAACGCTCATATCTTACACTCCGGATTTTTGTTGCCAGCGACGGTGCCCACCGGTACAGGGAGACACCGGTGCCCGCCTGGCTATGCTGATTATATCATCCCCCCGGGCGTTCAACCAACACCCGGGCAGGACGCAAGGCAGGCCCGGCCGGGGTTGGACGGCACAACGGGGTGATGCGGGGCAGCAGGGAAAAGATGGCTGGTGCCGGCAGCATATATATGCGGTTAGTCATGAAAAAAAGGCAGGGCAAACAGGGAGGGACGGCTGATGCTGACCCTGATTGGGGTGGTATGGGTAATAGCGGGATTTATCTGTCGGTTCAACCCGCTGCTGGTGGTGGTGACCGCCGGAATACTTACCGGCCTGCTGGCCGGAATGTCACCGGCGGCAGTTTTGTCGGCGCTGGGTGAGGCCTTCGTCAAAAACCGGTTTATGGGGCTGTTCATCCTGGTTTTGCCGGTGGTTGGGGTGCTGGAGCGGGCCGGCCTCAGGCAACAGGCTCAGCGGGCGGTGGCCGGCCTCCGTCAGGCTACGGCCGGCCGGCTGCTGATTGTCTACCTGTTTTTGCGGGAGATGGCAGCGGCGCTTGGACTGACCAGCCTGGGCGGACACGCTCAGATGGTCCGGCCGATACTGTCACCCATGGCCGAGGGGGCAGCCCTCAACCGTCACCCCCGTCTGCCGGTGGCGGCCAGCTGGCGGATCAGGGCGTTTGCTGCATCGGCTGACAACGTAGGGCTGTTTTTCGGTGAGGACATTTTCATCGCTTTCGGGGCGATTCTGCTGATGAAGGGTTTTTTTGCCGAGTTCGGTATTGAACTTGAGCCGTGGCAGATTGCGGTATGGGGCATACCCACGGCCGTGTCGGCATTTATCATCCACGCCGTCCGGCTGTACAGGCTGGACAGCTGGCTGGCCGCCGAGGCCGGCAGGGCCGCGGACAGTTCGCCGACCGGCCGGGATGATCGGCAGGAGGGGGAAATATGATTGTCAGTTTATCGGCAATTTACATCGTCGCCGGGTTGCTGCTGGCCGGTATGGCGGTGAAATCGTGGCGGGCGGTGGACAGTCCCGGCCGACGGCTGACTTCAGTTTTCTGGGGACTCTATGCCCTGACATTTCTGGCTGGGGATTGGCTGCCGCCAGTGGTGACCGGGGCGATAGTCATACTGCTGGCCCTGATCGCCGGTGTCGGCGGGGTGAAAATCGCCCCGGCCGGTAGCGGGGCCGGACAACCTGCCCGGACGGCCGGACGGCGGTTGTTCGTCCCGGCTTTGGCCATCCCGGCAGTCACCCTGATCGGAACATTATGGGGGAAAAATATTGAAATTGGCGGATGGAAACTTATTGACAGCCTGAACCCGACGGTGGCCAGTCTGGGACTGGCCTGTATAGCGGGACTGGGGCTGGCGCTGGTGATGACCCGGTCCGCGCCGTCCACGGCACTGACCGAGGGCCACCGGTTGCTGGTGGCGGTAAGCTGGGCGGCAGTACTGCCGCAAATGCTGGCCACCCTCGGGGCGGTATTTGCCCTGGCCGGGGTTGGCAAGGCGGTGGCAACGCTGATTGGGGCGGCGATTCCGGTTGACAACCGGTTCCTGGTGGTGCTGGCCTATACGGTGGGGATGGCGGCTTTTACAATGATCATGGGCAATGCCTTTGCCGCGTTCCCGGTGATGACGGCAGGGATTGGCCTGCCGCTGATCGTTGGCCTGCACGGGGGCAATCCGGCAATTCTGGCGGCCATCGGTATGTTTTCCGGCTACTGCGGGACTTTGATGACGCCGATGGCTGCCAACTTCAACATTGTACCGGCTGCCCTGCTCGAGCTGCCCGACCGCCATGCCGTGATCAGGGCCCAGTGGCCGACGGCGACGGTGCTGCTGACCGTAAATGTTTTTCTCATGTATTTTCTGGTATTCAGGTTTTAAGCCGATGGACGGTATGGAAGGCTACTGTCAGTTCCGTTGTCTGGGCGAGGGTGGTTTGACTGTCGTGCTGGGCGACAGGATTGACGAGGGGATCAACCGGTTGGTTCAGGCACTGGCCGCAAAGCTGGGAGAGAAACAGTTGCCGGGGATTGAGGAAATGGTGCCGGGTTATTCATCGCTGACCGTTTTCTTTGACCCGCTGGTCCTGTCGCGGGCCAGTCTGCAGCAGGCCGTGCGGTCCGCCCTGGCCGGCGGTCCGGCCGACGGCTGCCGGGTGCGGCCGGGGCTGGTCAGGATACCGGTATGCTATGGCGGTGATTATGGTGAGGATATGGAATTTGTCGCCAGTTACTGCCGGATGACGGTGGACGAGGTCATTGCCCGCCATACTGCCCCGGTTTACCGGGTCTACCTGCTGGGGTTTCTGCCGGGCTTCCCCTATCTGGGGGGGCTGCCGGATGAACTGAATGTTCCCCGGCTGGATAACCCCCGCCTGGCGGTACCGGCCGGATCGGTGGGAATTGCCGGCGGGCAGACCGGTTTTTATCCCCAGACCAGTCCCGGCGGCTGGCGACTGATCGGGCGCACCCCGCTGCAGGGATTTATGCCCGGCCGGGAAAAACCGTTCCTGCTGTCGGCCGGCGACAATGTGGTCTTTTATCCGGTTGATGAGGAGGAATTCTGGCGGCTGGCTGGGGAGGGCGAGTGCGGTGATTGTGGTTGAACGGGCCGGCTTTTTCACCACCGTTCAGGATCATGGCCGGAACGGCTACCGGGCTTCCGGTCTGCCGCCGGCTGGAGCGATCGACAGTTATGCTTACCTGGTGGCCAACGCGATGGTGGGCAATAACCGGCAGGCAGCGCTGGAAATGACCCTGTGTGGTGACAGCTTCAGATTTGAGTGTTCCCGGCTGGTGGCCATTACCGGGGCTGACATGCAGTGCCGGCTGGACGGCGAGCTGGTGGCCGGCTGGTCGTCGTTTGTGGTAAAAGCCGGACAGCGACTGGAATTTGGCCCGGCAGTCAGCGGCTGCCGGGCTTACCTGGCGGTGGCCGGGGGAATTGACGTGCCGCTGGTGATGGGCAGCCGTTCGACGCTGTGGCGGGCAGGGCTGGGCGGCTATTGCGGCCGGGCCCTGCGGTCGGGCGACCGGCTGCCGGTTGGCCGGCCGGAGACCGGGGTCGGGCAGGTGGGGCGACTGCCGGGCGACCTGGTTGAACAGGCGGACGGACAGCCGGTGAGGCTGCGGATAATCCCGGGACCGCAGGCTGATATGTTCACTGCCGAAGGCTGGCAGACTCTGCTGTCGGCTGTCTATCTGCTGGACAACAACTCGGACCGGATGGGCTGCCGGCTGCAGGGACCGGCGGTGCGGCACCGGTCGGGAGCTGATGTAATCACTGATGCCATGTGCTGGGGAGCAATCCAGGTCCCACCCGACGGACAGCCAATTATCGCCATGGCTGACGGACAGACCACCGGGGGCTACGCAAAAATCGCGGTTGTTTTTGCCGCCGATCTTGGTAAGCTCGGCCAGTGTCGCCCCGGCGACCGGGTGTGTTTCCGGCTGGGGGAAGAAAGTGAGGCTATCGCCGCCCGTCAGGACCAGGCGGCGCGGCTGCGCCAGGCTGGCCGCTGGGCTGGAGAAAGGCACGGCTGGCGAAGGCTGGTGGTTACGGTTGACGGGCGGGACTACCGGGTGGAAATCCGGGAAGACTTCGGCAGTCCGGCGATCCGGGCTGAACCGGCCGGAAGGAGACAGGCCGGGATCTATGCCGTTGGGGAGGGAGACTATGATTAAAGAGTTTACGGGACGGCCGACGGTGGATATCAACTGTGACGCCGGCGAAGGATTCGGCCTGTACCGCCTGGGTTGTGACCGGCAGATCATGCCGTACCTGACCTCGGTAAACATCGCCTGCGGGTTCCATGCCTCCGATCCCGT
This sequence comes from Negativicutes bacterium, assembly GCA_026416215.1. Classification (GTDB taxonomy): domain Bacteria; phylum Bacillota; class Negativicutes; order SKW292; family SKW292; genus SKW292. The sequence goes on from JAOAFP010000008.1 coordinate 8,512, forward strand.
CCATATGCAGGAGACGGTACGGCTGGCCAAACAGTACGGCGTGGCAGTCGGGGCTCATCCATCCTATCCCGATCTGCAGGGATTCGGCCGGCGGGACATGGATCTGAGCGGGGAGGAAATTACGGCGGCAATAATTTACCAGGTGGGAGCGCTGGCCGGTTTTTGCCGGGCCGAAGGGGTGAAAATGGTTCATGTCAAACCACACGGGGCCCTGTACAACCGGGCGGCTGACGATTTGACGGTTGCGCTGGCTGTGGCCGGGGCCGTCCGGCTTATCGACCGGGAGCTGATTCTGGTTGGTCTGGCCAATTCGGCCATGGTTGAGGCGGCAGCGCGGGTGGGGATAGCCTGCCGACAGGAAGCTTTTGCCGATCGGGAATACACTTCCGGCGGGCGGCTGATGCCGCGCAGCCGGCCGGGGGCAATTATCAGCGATGTGGAAAAAATCTGTCAGCGGGTGGCTGACATGGTAGCCAACCGGCGGATAATTGCCGCTGACGGGAGCGAAATCGCCTGTAACGTGCAGACCGTCTGCCTGCACAGTGATACCCCGCAAGCGGTGAAAATAGCGGCAGCCCTGCGGCAAACCCTGACGGCGACAACGGCACTGGGGCCGGGAGACGGGCGGAATTGACAGAACAGGCAGGTAAATTTACAATTACCGGTGGGATGTTCCTGCACCCTTTAAACTGTTGCGGAAGGAGGAAGGGCGGGAGGAATGCCTCTTGCCGGTGGTGTGCGATGAGAGTGACGAGGATTCTGATGGTGCCTGTTTTTTTACTGGGCCTGACGGTAGCGGCGGCCGGTCTGGTGTCGGCTGCTCCTCAGGCGGCCGGACCGGGAGCAGATGAAAATGGCCAGCCGGTTGCGGACGGCGGATCGTTTCATCCGACCGGCGATATTCAGAACAGCCCGGGCAGCGGGCTGCCGGACAACTCCGGGCAACCGGACGGGGCTGGCAGTCAACTGGCAGCAACCGATGAAGCCGCTGTGACAGCCGGGGGGACGAATGAGGCCGGTAGTCAGCCCTTAGAATCAAATATCGTGCTGGAGGCCAAACAGGCGGCTGCATCGGCCGGCCAGTCCGGTTCGGACGGCGGGACTGCCGGGGACAACCAGGCTGGGACTGCGATCGCTGAGGAACTGTTTAAACCGGGACATGTGGCGGTGATCATTGTCAACAACGCCAAGTGCGAGTGGAACAAGGAGGTCCAGGATTTTGTGGACAAGGCAGTCCGGCAGGGGTTCGCCAAGAAGGGTGGCTACACGCTGGTGGATGTGGCACCTTACCTTAAGAAGCTGTCGGACGCGGGACTGACTGAGCATATGAGCGTCGAACGGCAGGATTTGATCGACGCTTTTGCCGGCAGCAAGGTCAGTTACATCTACGTTATGGAGATTGAACCGGTGGTAATCGATAAGACCCGTGGCTGGGTTACCAACGGCCACTCAGCGGTGGTGAACGTCCACGGCAAGATTATTGACGTGCAGAAAAACAAAACCATATATGACGGACGGGTGGATTCAAAGTATGACAACAACGGGATCAATGTGCCGCTGATCCCGCTGCTGAATTTTGAGGCCGGGGCCCGTACCGCCGTTCTCTGTGCCGCCGATGACATACAGGATGACATTATGGACGTAATCATGAAGCGTTTTCCGGCACTTGACCAGGCCAAACAGTGACAACAGGCTGTGCATAAGCTGGCGATGGCCTGCACCCAGCCGCGGGGGCAGGCCTTTTTTGCCGGACTTAAGCGGTGCCGGCGGCCCGAGCGGCAGACTTTGCCGGGACGACGGATGCGGGGGATGTCGGATGGGAACGAAAAAACCGGGACAAAGCAGGCCTGGGTGAGACAGGGTGTGGCTGGTTTGGAACGGCAGCGCTTTTCGTGGTGGAGGGAGTGCTCGGGCGGACTGGCCGACATCGGCCTGATGCTGCCGATCCTGGTGGGACTGGCGGCAGCCGGCAAGGTTAACGGCTGGCTGTCGCTCCTGATGGTGGGAGCCTACTACCTGTTTGTCAGCTGGTTTTACCGGATACCGGTGCCGGTCCAGCCGTTGAAGGCCTTTTCGGCGGTGGCGCTGGTAACTCCGGCGGTGACGGACGAAGTGGTGAGGATCGGGGCCATAATTTTGGGTGCGTCCTATCTGCTGCTGACTTGGACGCCACTGCTGGCGGCGGTGAGAGTGCTGTTTCCCCTGCCGGTGGTGCGCGGGGTGCAGCTGGCCACCGGTTTGCTCCTTCTCAAGGCCGGCTATGCGGCAGTGGCCGGACCGGAGCTGTTTCTGGCTGGCGGCCGCTGGCAATGGACGGTGGCGGGGATGACGGTTTGCCTGAACTGGTTGCTGGCAGCTGGATTTGGCTGGTTGATGCTGTGCGGGCTGAACAGCCGGCGGTGGCCGGTCGGTCTGGTGGCGGCAGCCCTGGCCGTGGCGGTGGCGGCTGGCAGCAGCGGCTATCTGGCCACAGACGGGCTGATCGGTCAGGCGGTACAGCCGCCGGCTATGGGCGACTGGCGGCAGGCGGCGGTGGCAGCGGTAATCCTGCTGGTGTTGCCGCAGTTGCCACTAAGCGTGGGCAACGCGATTATCGCCACCGAAAATGCGGTGCAGCAATTTTACCGCCGGCGGGCATACCGGGTGAGGGCCAGCCGGCTGGCTGGCGACATGGGGGTGTTCGCAATTGTGGCCGGTTTGCTTGGAGTGGTCCCCTGCTGCCACGGCTGCGGCGGTGTGACCGCCCACTACAAATTTGGTGCCCGCAGCTGGGGTGCCCCACTGGCGGCGGGGATATTTTACTGCCTGCTGGCAGTACTGGTGTACTGCGGCTGGCCGTTAATTGCCGGGTTCCCCCAGGCTGTTTTCGGGGTTATGTTAATCTACACCGGGCTGGAACACTGCCTGCTGATTTCAGATTTGCAAGCCGGGCCACAACTGGCCACGGCAGTGCTGATCGGCGGTCTGGGTCTGCTGTCCGGCAGTCTGGTGCTGGCGCTGGCTGCTGGCTGGCTTTACCGGCTGGCCACCAGCCACCGGTCCGGCCGGTGAGGGATTGGGGCGGGAATGGTGTTGCCGAAAGATAAAAATAAATTAAAGATGGCTTGCTGAACGGCCGGCAATGTGATATATTCAGCGGCGAGGGCTATGATCTGCCGGGCTTTCCCGGCAAAAACGGGAGGTAGTGAAATGATCAGCAAATGGTGCTTGGCTGACAACGAGGGGTTTTGCTTTGATGTACACGAGGATTTGGCGACCCTGCCGGACTATGGGGGAGTATACCTGTTTGTCACTGCCGGCGGCGACGGGGAAAAGCCGCTGTTTGCCGGTTACTGCGACAATTTCCGCGCCGCGATAAACGACGGCCATCCCCGGTGGGCTGACGGGCTGGAAATGGGAATGAACCAGATTCACGTTCTGGCCATGAGCTACGATCACTACCGGGATAAATTTACCAGGGAGTTCGTGGCCCGTTACCGGCCACCGCTAAACTGAATTGCCAGGAAACCGCCTTGCGCGGTTTCTTTGCCGTATGGGGGGCGGCGGGAATATCGGTCGCTCGGCCGGACCGCTGGCCATTCCGGGTCGTAAAAAACAAAAAAGCAGCCGGGGGCTGCCGGCAATAAACCGGTTTGATCCTTCGACAATGTATTCCATCCGTAAAAAAAACAAAAAAGCAGCCAGGGGCTGCCGGGGTACCGGACCAAGACGGGATCAGTCCCATTTTTGCCGGTCGTCAGCTTCCAGGCCGCTGGCGTACAGGGCTGCTGCTGCCACTACCAGGCCAACGATTGCCGCTGCCATCATTGTTATCACCTCCTGTTCCGACTGACGGCTACTTCGGCCGTTGCTCCGATTTTACCGGCGGTTTGGCGGGTTGTCCAGCGGCAGGGACGGCGAAGGGACAGGAAGGCGGGGCTTTAAACTGCTTATCCGCAGTTGCCGGCCGGTATGCGCAGGTATGCGGGCGAATAGCCGGTTATGCCGGCTGTGCGGCGGGGAGGGTACGGATAAATCAACCGGGGAGGAAATAATCATGACGGTTATTGATTTGCGCAGCGATACGGTGACCAGGCCCACCGCCGCCATGCGGGAGGCGATGTACCGGGCAGAGGTGGGCGATGATGTGTTTGGCGACGACCCGACGGTCAGGGAGCTTGAGGAATATGCGGCAGACATGTGCGGAAAGCCGGCAGCCCTGTTTGTGGTCAGCGGGACGATGGGCAACCAGCTGGCAATTCTTAGTCACTGCCGGCGTGGAGACGAGGCAATTGTCGACTACAACTCCCACATCGCCTACTACGAAGCAGGGGCTCCGGCTGTATTGGCCGGGGTGAGCCTGCGTACGGTCGTGGCCGATGATGGCATCATGACGGCCAGGCAAATCGCGGCAGCCATCCGCCCTGTCGATATCCATCAGCCGCCAACCGGGCTGATATGCCTGGAAAACAGTCACAACCGGGGCGGGGGAACCTGCTACAGTCTGACCCGACTGAGACAAATCCGCGATTTGGCTGTCGGCCACGGATTGCCGGTGCATATTGACGGTGCCAGGATTTTTAATGCCGCAGTGGCCAGAGGTTATCAGGTCAGCGAATGTGCGGACTGTGCCGACAGCATGATGTTTTGCCTGTCGAAGGGACTGGCGGCGCCGGTGGGGTCAATACTGGTCGGGGACAGGGAATTCATTGCCCGGGCCCGGCGCTGGCGGAAAGTCCTCGGTGGGGGGATGCGTCAGGCCGGCGTACTGGCGGCGGCAGGGCTGGTGGCATTGCGGGAAATGCCGGAAAGGCTGGCCGAAGATCACCGCCGGGCCCGGCGGTTGGCCGAGGCCGGCCGTGAACTGGGACTGCAGGTTGACGCTGAAAAAATTGAGACCAATATCGTAGTGTTTGACAGTCAGTGGTGGGGGATAACGGCTGTTGAACTGCAACAGAAACTTAAACAGCGGGGAATTCTCACTACTGTGTTCGATCGGTACGCTCTGCGGATGGTGACTCACTACCAAATTGATGACGAGATGCTGGAACGGGCGATTGCCGGTCTGGCGGCGGTTTTGAACCGACAGGGCTGATGGAAGGCCGTCAGGTTTTGTCGGTGGCGGCGGTAACGGCCCTGATCAAGGCGGTTATCGCCGGAGAGGGCAGATTGCAGCAAGTTTTGGTCCGGGGACAGGTGGCAAATTGGAAGCGGCACACTTCAGGACATTGTTACTTCAGCCTGCAGGATGGTCAGGCGACAATCAGGGCCGTGATGTTTCGCAGTCAGGCTGCCAGGCTGCGTTTCGCCCCGGAAAACGGCATGGCGGTGGTGGCCAGCGGCAGCGTAAATGTCTATGAACGCGACGGGAACTATCAACTGTACTGCGATTATCTTGCCCCCGACGGGGTGGGGGAGCAACAGCTGTCCCTGGAGCGGCTCAAAGCCAAACTGGCAGCCGAAGGACTGTTCGACCGGGAACGGAAACGCCAGCTGCCGGCCTTCCCCCAGGCGATCGGCATTATCACTTCGCCGACCGGGGCGGCGATAAACGACATAGTCAAAGTGATCAGCCGGCGGTTTCCTGCTGTCAGGCTGTATCTCCACCCGGTGCAGGTGCAAGGGGAATCGGCTCCCTCCAGTATTGTCCGGGCCCTGGAGTTTTTCGCCGGCCGGCCGGAGCTGGTCGACATCCTGATCGTCGGCCGGGGTGGCGGCGGACAGGAGGACATGGCTGCCTTCAATGATGAGAGGGTGGTCAGGGCGGTGGCTGCGGCCAGGGTGCCGGTAATTTCGGCGGTTGGTCATGAACACGACTATTGTCTGTGCGACTTTGCCGCTGATGTCCGGGCGGCCACCCCGTCCCAGGCTGCAGAGCTGGCGGTGCCGGCCACGGATGTCCTGTACGATCGGTTGCGAACCTTTCGCCGCCGGCTGCAGATGACGGTGGACCGGCTGCTTGTAGGGTACGGGCAGCGGCTGGCGGTGGGTGGTGACCGGCTGCAGATAGTGCTGAACCGGATGCTTCTGCCCAACTGTCGGATTGCCCTGGATCGGGCCTGTGACCGTCTACAGGCGGCCATTGTCGGGCATATCGGCCGGTGTGGCGATCGCATCCGGCTGCTGGCCGGAAAGCTGGCGGTCCTCAACCCGCTGCTGGTAAAGAAACGGGGTTATGCCCTGGTTTATGACGCCGGGGGCCGGCGGCTGATCTGCAAGGCAGGAGAAGTAACGGTCGGGGAGAATATTCATGTCGAACTGGCACAGGGCAGTCTGACTGCCGAGGTCAGGGCGGTAAATGATGAGGAGGCCGGTCAGCCGGAAGAGGGCCGGTCAGAGAGGGGATAGGGAATGAACGTGGCGGCGGGCGAACAGGTTGATGTCCGAGAGGAAAAACCGGCCGGTTGCAGCTTTGAGGACTTGCTGACCAGGCTGGAGGGAGCGGTGCAGCAGCTGGAATCAGGCGGTCTCAATCTCGATCAGGCGCTGCGGACGGTGGAGGAAGGGATGCGGTGTTACCGGCTGTGCCGGGCAATGTTGAATGAGGCGGAAGGAAGGGTGGCAGAACTGTTCACCGTGGGTGAAGGTGATGGTGGCTGACTGCGGGAGATATTTTGCCGAGCGCCGGAGAGAGGTGGAAGCAAGACTGGAACAGCTGGTTCCGGCCCAGCCGTTGCCTGGCTGCCCGGCCACCCTCAATGCCGCCATGCGCTACAGCCTGCTGGCTGGTGGCAAACGGCTGAGGCCGCTGTTGTTGTTGGCTGCGGCCGACACTGTTGCCGACAGCTGCGGCCGGTTTGTCGACTTTGCCTGTGCGCTGGAGATGATTCACGCTTTCTCGCTTATTCACGATGATCTGCCGGCAATGGATGATGATGATTACCGGCGGGGACGGCTGACCAACCACAAAGTGTTTGGGGAAGCGATGGCCATTTTGGCCGGCGACGGCCTTCTGGCTGCAGCCTTTGAGGTCATGGCCGCTGTGCCGGCGGTCGGGGCGGAGAAAAAGATCGGTGTGATCCGTGAGATAGCGGCCGCCACCGGGCTGTCAGGGATGGTGGCCGGCCAGGTGCTGGACATGGAGGCCGAAGGCAAGGCTATCAGCGCTGAACAGCTGAGGACCGTTCACGCTCAAAAAACCGGTGCTCTGTTCGTGGCGGCGGTCCGCTGCGGCGGCATACTGGCCGGGGCTGACCGGGAACAGCTGGCTGCCCTGACCGAGTTTGGCCGCAAGTTCGGACTGGCGTTCCAAATCAGCGACGATGTGCTGGACGTGTGCGGTGACCGGGATAAGCTGGGCAAGCCGGTGGGCAGCGACGATAAGAATGCCAAGTCGACCTATGTTACGCTGTATGGCCTGGATACGGCCCGACAGCTGGCCGGGCGGACTTTGGATGAGGCACAGGCCGCCCTGGACGGATTCGGGCCACAGGCAGCGCTGCTGACTTTTCTGGTCGAGCAGATGCGCAACCGTGACCACTAGGACATCCAGCAGGGGGACATCAACGTGCACGAAGCAATCCTGCCGGCCATCAGCGGGCCGGCCGACATAAAAAAGCTTTCTTCCGGCAAGCTCAGGCGGCTGGCCGGTGAAATCCGCGACCGGCTGATCAGCACTGTGTCCCGGACCGGGGGGCACCTGGCGCCAAATCTGGGGGTGGTGGAGCTAACCATTGCCCTGCACTGGCTGCTCGACTGTCCGAACGACAAGATAATCTGGGACGTCGGCCACCAGTCGTACGTCCACAAGCTGTTGACCGGCCGGGAAAGGGATTTTTCCACCCTGCGCACCCTGGACGGAATCAGCGGGTTTCCCAAACGGTGCGAAAGTCAGTATGACTGTTTCGGCACCGGACATTCCAGCACCTCGATTTCAGCCGGGCTGGGGATGGCTCTGGCCCGCGATCTTAACGGACAGAAGCACCACGTGGTGGCAGTGATTGGCGATGGATCGCTGACCGGCGGACTGGCCTACGAGGCGCTGAATTATGCCGGGCATCTCGGTATCAGGCTGCTGGTGATCCTCAACGACAACGAGATGTCGATCGCTCGCAATGTCGGGGCGATGTCCCAGTATCTGGGTAAATTGCGGGCCGACCCCACCTACAACCGGCTGCGCGGCGAGATTGAAGGCCTGTTGCGGCGTATTCCGGCAATTGGCGGCAGCGTGGTCAGCACGGCCGAAAAAATCGGTGAGGGCATCCGCCATGTAGTGCTGCCGGGCGGGTTGTTCGAGGAACTGGGTTTTTCCTACGTCGGACCGGTTGACGGGCACGATATTGACGATCTGTTGTCGATAATCGGCAACAGCCTGAAAATGCCCGGTCCGGTGCTGCTGCATGTTGCCACCCGGAAGGGCCGGGGTTACCGGCCGGCCGAGGAGAAGGCCGACACTTTCCACGGGATCGGTCCGTTTTGTGTCGAGTCGGGCAAGGTGCTGGGCGGGGGAGGATCGCCCAGCTATACGGCGGTGTTTAGCGATGTAATAACCGCGATCGGGGCGCTGGACCGCGACGTGGTGGCGATAACTGCCGCCATGCCGGAAGGAACCGGACTCAAACAGTTTGCCCAGGCCTTCCCCCAGCGGTTTTTTGACGTGGGGATTGCTGAACAGCAGGCACTTACCATGGCGGCCGGACTGGCGGCGGCCGGCAAGAAGCCGGTGGTGGCGGTTTATTCGACTTTCGCCCAGCGGGGCTATGACCAGATTGTTCACGATATCTGCCTGCAAAACCTGCCGGTTACCATCGCCCTCGACCGGGCCGGAGTGGTGGGGGAGGACGGCCCCACTCACCACGGTGTATTTGATCTGTCTTATCTCCGCCACATTCCCAATGTAACGATTATGGCCCCCCGCGACGAAAACGAGCTAAGGCACATGATGTTCACCGCCGTTCAGCTTGGTGGTCCGGCGGTGGTGCGCTACCCCCGCGGCCGGGGCCCTGGGGTGAGGCCGGATTCAGAACTGCGGAGGATACCGGTCGGCAAAGCGGAGGTGCTGCGACCGATCCGGCCTCTGACTGTTCTCGCGGTGGGCGATATGGTCAGACAGGCGGCGACGGCCTGCGATCTGCTGGCAGAACAGGGGATTGAAGCCGGGCTGGTGGACATGCGGTTCGTCAAGCCGATAGACCGGCAGCTGCTGGCGGGCGACCTGGCCGGTTGCCGCCGGCTGGTCACGGTAGAGGACAATGTGCTGGCCGGGGGATTCGGATCGGCGGTGCTGGAGGTCCTGGCCGATGAACAACTGGCGATACCGGTGTTGCGGCTGGGCTGGCCAGACGAATTTATTGTCCAGGGCAGCCGGGATCAGTTGTTTAACCGCTACCAGCTGGACGCAGCGGCGATTGCCAGGCGGATAGCAGCCTGGTATGTAAGTGGGCCGGTCTGCTAAAACCCGGCTAGATCTGGTCATGGTTCGGCGAGGGATGGCTGTCAGCCGCAGCCAGGCTCAGGGGCTGATTATGGCCGGACGGGTGCTGGTGGGCGGACAGCCGGTCCGGAAAGCCGGTACGCTGGTGGATGAACAGGCAGTGCTGGCAGTAAGGCCGGGGGATGAATATGTAAGCCGCGGCGGGTTGAAGCTGGCCAGGGCCGTTGATGAGTTTGCCGTTGACTTTGCCGGCAAAACGGTTCTGGATGCCGGCGCCTCAACCGGCGGCTTTACCGATTGCGCCCTCCGGCACGGTGCCCGGCTTGTGTACGCAGTGGATGTCGGCTACGGACAGCTGCACTGGCGGTTGCGTCAGGATGAACGGGTCTGCTGCCTGGAGAGGCTAAACATAAAGGATATCCGGATCCGTCTGACCGGGCCGGTTGACATCGTGCTGGCCGATCTGTCATTTATATCACTGACCAAAGTCATGCCGGCGCTGGCGTCGGTACTGACCGCCGCCGGGGAAATGATCGTACTGGTCAAGCCTCAGTTTGAGGTTGGCCGCCAGCTGGTGGGTAAGGGTGGGGTGGTACGAGACAGAGCGGCCCAGACTGAAGCCATTGAACGGGTGATCGTGGCGGCCGCTGATCACGGCCTGACGGCTGCCGGTCTGACTTGGTCGCCGTTGCAGGGGCCGGCCGGCAATATCGAATACCTGCTGCACCTGATCCGGGGGGCTTTCGGCCGGCTGATCACACCGTTGCCGGAGGTGGTGGGGGCGGCCCACGCATATTTTCACGATAGGCTGGCTGAGCGATGAAAAAGATTGCCATTTTTCCCAACCTTGGCAAAGCAGAGGTACGTCAGGCACTGCCCGGGTTGTGCAACTATATCGACAGGCGGGGCGGGCAGCCGCTGCTCCCAGCCGAATGTGAGGCAGTAGCCGGCTGTCAGCAGTACTGTCAGCGGGACGAATACTTTCTGTTGTCGGCAGAACTGGGGCTGACCTTGGGCGGCGACGGCACGGTAATCAACAATGCCCGCCGGCTGGTGGCCGGAGGTGTGCCTTTTTGCGGCGTCAACTACGGGCGGCTGGGTTTCCTGGCCGAGATAGAACCGCAGGAAATTCAGACGGCTGTTGACCGGATGCTGGCCGGTCAGTACGAGGTGGTTGAGCGGATGATGCTGGCGGCAGCGGTCGAAAGGTGTGGAGATACGGTGTTCCGCGAAACTGCCCTCAACGATGTTGTGATCAGCAAGGGCAGCACCGCCCGGCTGATCAGGCTGGACCTGTTTGTCGATCAGGCATTTACCGAGCGTTATCCGTGCGACGGGCTGGTGATGGCCACACCGGTGGGATCGACCGCTTACTCCCTGTCGGCCGGTGGTCCGATTGTCAGCAATCACCTGTCACTGATCATCATAACCCCGATTTGCCCTCACACCCTCCACAACCGGTCGCTGATCATCAGCCGGGACGAAACGGCCACTGTGGAAATCGACTCGGGACACGATGACATCATTTTGTCGCTGGACGGACAGATATCTCAGGCACTGAGGTCGGGCGACCGGATTGTCGTCCGGACGGCTGACCGGCCAGCACGGTTCGTCCGGTTTGCTGACCGGAAAAACTATTATGAAACGCTGCGGGCCAAACTGTGGCGGTACGAGGGGCGTTAACTGTGAGACTGACCGATCTGGCCAAACATCTGCTCCGGCCACTGGTGGCCGGGGCCGGCATCCTGGTGGACGGTACCGCCGGCCGCGGCGGTGACAGCCTGTTTCTGGCTGGCAACTCACCGCCGTCGGCCGAGGTGTACATTTACGATCTGCAACCGGAAGCCCTGGCTATGACCAGACAGCGGCTGGCTGCCCGCGACCTGACTGACAAGTGCCGGCTGCACCTGGCCGATCATCGGCAGCTGGCCGGGCAGCTGCCGCCGGCAATCGATGTGGCCATGTTCAATCTCGGTTATTGTCCGGGGCTGAACAAAACGGTGGTAACCGATCCGGAAGCCACGCTGGCCGGGCTGCGGGCAGTACTTGAACGGCTTAACCCGGGCGGGGCGCTCAGCGTAATTGCCTACCGCGGGCATCTGGGCGGCGAGCAGGAGACGGCGGCGGTGGCCGGACTGTTCAGCCAGCTGCCGGCCGATCAGTTTGATGGGTTCTGCACCGATGTATGCGGTCGCGGCACCAGTGCCCCGCGGCTGTTTGTGGCGGTCAGGCGTGGCGGGCCGGTGGCCGGGTAGCAATGCTGCAGCGGATTGAAATCGAGAATTTTGCTCTAATTGAAACAGCGGCAATTGATTTCCATCCGGGAATGAACGCGATTATTGGCGAAACCGGGGCGGGCAAGTCGCTGGTGGTGGAAGCGCTGGAGTTTATCGCCGGCGGGCGAGCGGGCGCCGAAATGGTAAGGCAGGGTACAGAAAGTGCCCGGGTGACCGGACTGTTTGCCCTCGATCACCACCAACGCCGCCGGCTGACCGAACTGGGCTGGGGGGAAGATGAGCAGCTGGTGGTGGACCGCCGCCTGTCACCAGCCGGCCGCTCGACCATAACCGTCAACGACCGGCTGGCGACAATCGGCCGGTGGCGGGAGATGGCTGGCGAACTTATCGACATTCACGGCCAGCATCAGCACCAGATGCTGATGCGCAGCGACCTGGCAGTGAATCTGCTGGACAGCGTGGTGGATAGGGCGGTGCTGGCCGATTACCGGGAAAAACTTCTGGCCTGGCAGGAGGTTGAAGCGGTCTGCCGGAACGCTCGCACTTCCGAACAACAAAGGCGGGAACGGGCTGATATGCTCAGGTGGCAACTGGCCGAACTTACCGAGGCCGGAATTCGCGGGGGCGAGGAGGATGAACTGGAAGCCGAGGGCCGGCGGCTGGCCCGGGCCGAAAAGATTACTGATAATCTGCGGCGCAGTCAGCAGCTGCTGTGCGATGGGCCGACGGCGGTCACCGCCCGGCTGACGGAAGCAGCAGCCCTGCTCCGGGGCGTTGCCGACTGCGACCGGCGGCTGGCGATGGCGGCCGAAACGCTGGCGGGGGCGCTGGGACAACTGAGGGAAACAGCCGGCGACCTGCGCGATTATCTGGACGGCTTTGACTCTGATCCCGAGCGGCTGGCAGCGGTGAATCAGCGACTGGATTTGCTCTACCGGCTCAAGGTCAAGTACGGTTCCACCCTGGACGAGGTTCTGGCCTACCAGCGGCGGGCTCAGGAAGAGCTTGAGCGGTTGAATGAGGCTGCTGACCAGGCAGAGCTGGACCGGCAGCTGCAGGCGGCGGAAGCCCGGCTGGCCGGGGCGGCGGCCGCCCTCAGGGCCAGCCGGGAAAGGGCGGCCGACCGGCTGGCGGCTGAACTGCAGCAGTCGGCAAGGAAACTGGCGATGCCTGAGGCCAGGCTGGAATTCCGCTGTCGGGACAGCGGATCATTCTCTGCCCGGGGACAGGAATGCTGGGAACTGTACTTTTCAGCCAACCGGGGCGAAGAACTGAAACCGGTTGCCGGGGTGGCATCGGGCGGGGAGCTGTCGCGGCTGGCCCTGGCGGTCAAAACCGTGGTCCGGGGCGGGCGGTTTGGACAACTGATGGTGTTTGACGAGGTGGACAGCGGGATCGGCGGCCAGACCGCGACGGTGGTGGGACACAGCATTGCTGCCATTGCCCGCCGGCACCAGGTTATCTGTGTGACCCACCTGGCCCAGATCGCCGGAATGGCCGACCAGCTGTGGGAGGTAATAAAGACGGCCGACGGGCGGCGTACGACCAGTCGAATTCAGCCGGTGAGGCGGGACGACTGGGCGGCCAGACTGGCCGGGATGATGACCGGCGACAGCAGTTCGCCGGCGGCACTGGCCAGTGCTCGGCAAGTACTGGCAGTGGCTGCCGACCTTAAACGGCAGGCCGGTGGTGATGATGGTGGCTGGAACGGTTGACTGCCGGCGCTGCCAGCACTACTACGTGACCTGGGACGTCCGTTTTCCCCACGGTTGCCGCCTGATCGGTTTTAAAAGCAGGCTGATGCCGGCCTGGGAGGTAAAAAAAACTTCCGGCCGCGACTGTCAGGGATACGCGGCCAAGTTGTCAGGCGAGGAGGTAAAAACATGAGGATACTGGCGATCAATCCTGGTTCGACATCGACCAAGATTGCTGTCTACACTGACGAACACTGCGATTTTGTCGAGGTGGTCCGGCACCGGCGCGAAGAATTGGCACCATTTGCCCGGATTGCCGATCAGTACGATTTTCGCCTGCAAATGGTAAAAAAGGCCCTGACCGACAGAGGGATCAGGGTGAGCGATCTGGCGGCGGTGGTGGGGCGGGGCGGCCCGCTCAAGCCAATTTCCGGCGGAGTGTATGCGGTGAATGATTTGATGTGCGAAGACCTGCGGCGGGGAGTACAGGCCGAGCACGCATCCAATCTCGGCGGTTTGCTGGCGAGGGGGTTGGCCGAACCGGAGGGACTGCCGGCATTCATTGTCAATCCGGTCAGTGTTGACGAGATGGAGGACGTGGCCCGGATTACCGGGATTCCGGAAATTCCCCGCCGCAGCCTGTTTCACGCCCTTAACCTCAAGGCAGTTGCCCGGCGGGTGGCTGCCGACCAAAACTGGCCGTACGAGAAGATGACCCTGGTGATGGCCCACCTTGGCGGGGGAATCTCGATCGGCGTGCAGACCGGCGGCCGGATGATCGACGTGGAAAACCCCAACGATGACGGTCCGTTTTCCCCGGAGCGGGCCGGCTCGGTGCCCAGCAACGGACTGGTTAAGCTTTGCTTTTCCGGGCGGTACAGTCAGGACGAGATCAAAAAAATGCTGGCCGGTAACGGCGGGTTGGTTGCTCACCTTGGCACCAGCGACGTGCGGGAGGTTGAACAGCGGCTGGAGCAGGGAGACGAAAAGGCCGGACTGGTGTACGAGGCGATGATTTACCAGATTGCCAAGGCGATCGGCGCCATGGCCACAGTGGTATGCGGCCGGGTGGACGCGGTGGTTCTGACCGGTGGCATTGCCTATTCCGCCCGTCTGACCGACGCAATCAGGAAACGGGTGGAATTTATAGCTCCGGTCCTGATTTATCCCGGCGAGGATGAAATGCAGGCGCTGGCCGAGGGAGGGCTGAGAGCGCTGCGCGGTGAGGAGGAGGTCAGGGAATACCGGTGACGGCAGCTGACATTTTTGCCAGGCGGGTGACGGTATTCGTCGGCGAGTTTGGCAGCGGCAAATCAGAACTGGCGGTGAACTGTGCCGTCGACCTGGCTGCGGCTGGTCAGGCGGCGGTGCTGGCCGACATGGACGTGGTCAAGCCGTTCTACCGGTCGCGGGATGCAGCGGTCGAGCTGGAACGGCGGGGAGTGACGCTGGTTTTACCGCCGGCCAGGTTTCGTCAGGCCGACCTGCCGGTGCTGCCGCAGGGGATGCCGTTTTTGCTGACCGCCGACCGGCGGCGGCTGGTGGTTGACGTGGGCGGCGGTGAGTCGGCGGTAGCCATGGCTCAGTTTGCCGCCAGGATCGTCGCAGCTGACGATTTTGATGTGGTGCTGGTGGTGAACAGCCGCCGTCCGTTTACAGCTACGGTGGCCGATGCCGTCAGAATGGCCGGGCAAATTTCGGCCGTCAGCCGGCTGCCGCTGACTGGTGTGGTGGCCAACGGTCACCTGATCGGACATACCAGCCTTGAAGTGGTGGAAGAGGGCAGGCGGTTGGCTGGAGAAGTGGCGGACAGACTGGGAGTGCCCCTGGTTGCCACTGCCGTCTGGCGGACCCTGGCCGGAAGTGTCGCCGATCAGGAGCGAATCTGGCCGATTGATCGCTATATCCTTTATTATGGCTGACCGGAGGCAGGAAAAGCGTCAACTGTGCAGAATCTCAGCGTGGGACGAAAATCGCAAAGAGAGGTTACGCCAGTTTGAATGAGACTGATTTTCGCGAGCGGCAGCTTACCAGCCGGATGGTTTACGACGGCCGGATAATAAAAGTCTACTACGATACCGTGAGGCTGGCCAACGGGGTGGAGTCGTTCCGTGAAGTGGTCCGTCACCCGGGGGCGGTGGCGGTGGTTCCGGTGGCTGCTGATAGCCGGGTGGTATTGGTGAGGCAGTTCCGCTATCCGGCCGGCCGTGCCATGTGGGAAATTCCGGCCGGCAAGCTGGATCACGCTGACGAGGAACCGGAAGAATGTGCACGGCGGGAGTTGTTGGAGGAAACGGGAATTAGCTGCCGGCGCCTGACCTTGCTGACCAGTTTATTGACCACGCCCGGGTTTTGCGATGAGATCATCCACATTTACCGGGCAGGTGACCTTGTGTTTGGGCAGGCTGAGCCTGATCTTGACGAGGTGCTGGCTGCCAAAATGTTCACCCCGGAAGAGATAACGGAAATGGTTAACGCCGGCGAGATTGCCGACGCCAAGACCATCGTCGGGCTGGCGCTGGCTGGGGTCTACCGGCAAGAATGCCAACTGTCCCCACGGCGCCCGGGTATGGGTGCCAGCAATAAATCACAAACTTAAAAACGGAGAGGAGAGTGAACAATGTCAAAAGGTATGTTTGCCGTGCTGCAGAAGATGGGCAAATCGCTGATGCTGCCAGTGTCGCTGCTGCCGGTGGCGGGCATCCTGCTGGGGGTGGGTAATGCCCTTAATACCCACGTGCCGCACTGGTCGGGGCTGGGATTGCTGATGGAAAACGCCGGGGGTGCGGTTTTCACGGTGATGCCGCTGACTTTTGCCGTGGCGGTGGCTCTGGGATTTGCCAATAACGATGGTGTGGCCGGGCTTTCGGCTATTGTCGGATTCTTCATCATGCTGGCCACCATGGCATCGGTACTGGAAATCCGGGTGGTTAATCCGCTTACCATGGGCTATCACGACGGGTTTCCTGACATTCTGGGAGTGGAAGATACGCTGGATACCGGGGTTTTTGGCGGGCTGATAATCGGGCTGGCGGCAGCCCTTCTGTTCAACCGTTATCACCGGATTGAACTGCCCCAGGTTCTCGGCTTCTTTTCCGGCAAAAGGTTTGTGCCGATCATCACTGGTCTGGCAGCCATTGTTATCGGTACCGTGCTGACCTTTGTCTGGGAGCCCATCCAAATCGGGCTGAACAATTTTTCGCTCTGGGCAACCCAGGGCAACCCGGCTCTGGCAGTGACCATCTACGCTCTTGTAGAAAGAGCTCTGCTGCCGTTTGGACTGCATCACATCTGGAACGTGCCATGGTTTTTCCAGATTGGAACATTTGTCGATCCGGCCAACGGTGCCACTGTCCACGGCGACGTCACCCGGTTTCTGGCTGGCGATCCGACGGCTGGGATTCTGGCCGGGGCCTATTTCTTCAAGATGTTCGGTCTGCCGTGTGCCGCCATGGCGATTTGGCACTGTGCCCGGCCGGAAAATAAAAAAGCGGTGGGCGGCATGATGATCTCGGCCGCCCTGACCTCGTTCCTGACCGGTATTACCGAACCGGTCGAATATTCGTTTATGTTTGTGGCGCCTGCCCTTTACGGCCTGCACGCCCTGATGGCCGGCGGCTGCCAGTTTGTCGCCCGGGTACTGGACATTCACCTTGGCACGACATTCTCGCACGGGTTGATCGACTGGCTTGTGCTGTCGCAGACCAAGGCAGCGGTGCGGGCCTGGCTGATCTGGCCGGTGGGCATTGTGGTGGGAGTGATCTACTACATTGTCTTCCGGGTGGCGATCACTGCTTTTGACCTGAAAACTCCCGGTCGCGAAGTGGACGAGGATGGTGAGCCGACCGGTACTTCGACACCGGCAGCAGCCGCCCCGGCGACCGGTGGGGACCGGGAAAAAATGGTTATCGCCCTGTTTGACGCCTTTGGCGGTATGGATAATATTGCCAGTTTGGATGCCTGTATAACCAGGCTGCGGGTTGAGGTTAAGGACCCCAGTAAGGCAAGCGACGCAAAACTCAAGTCGCTTGGAGCCAGAGGGGTGATCAGGGCCGGTAACGGTGTGCAGGCCATATTTGGCACTCAGTCCGACAACCTTAAAACAGCGATGGATGATTACATGCGCAGAGGCAAGAGCTGACGCTCAAGGTTGTCAGCGGCAAAAAAACCGGCTGGTAGTGGCCGGTTTTTTTGCTGTGGTGGCAGGAAAATAGAGGCCGAAGTCGAAATAACCGGTCATGAAGGCAAGCAGGCGGAGCAAGGACAGCATTTTGAAGTGCAGGCTGTTTGACTACAGCACCGATATAATGGCTGCCTTTGATTTTGACGGGCGATTCATGCTGGTCAACGACGCCCTGACCGCCGTTCTGGGCTGGACGGTCAGGGAGGTTGCCGGCAGTAAGTTCATTGATCTGGTCCATCCCGACGACTGTAGATCGACGCTGGAGGAATTCGGCAGACTGTGTGCCGGTCATACTACCCACTATTTCGAAAACCGCTACCGCTGTCGTGACGGCAGCTACCGGCTGCTGGCCTGGAAGGCCTACCCGGATTTTGATGACCGGCTGGTGTTTGCCGTGGCCTATGACATAACTGACCACCGGCGGCTGGAGGAGGAATGCCGGTACCAGCAGGAGCTTTACCGCATGGTACTGGAGGGTAGCAACGACGGCATCTGGGACTGGAATCTGGTTGACAACCGGATCTATCTGTCGCCGCGCTGCCGGGAAATGCTGGGCTACAATCACGAGGAACTTCCTGACGATCTGGCGGTCTGGTGGGATCTGATGCCCGACGACGACCGTCGGCAGGCCAGGGAATATCTTGACCGGTTTCTGCGCGGGGAGATCGGACGATATTCCAATTCGTTCCGCATGCGCCATAAGGACGGCAGCTACCGCTGGATTCTGTCGCGGGCGGCGTTACTGCGGGATGAAAACGGCCGGCCGGTGCGGCTGGCCGGGTCGCACACCGATATCACCGGACGCAAACGGGACGAAGAACGCCTGAACCGGCTTAACCGGCAACTGCAGGAGGCCGAGGAGCGGGCCAGACAGGCCAGTGAGGTGAAGTCTCAGTTTCTCGGGGCGGTAAGCCACGAGCTGCGCACCCCGCTGAACGTCATATTTGGCATGAATTACCAGCTGATGGGCTCACAGCTCGACGAATTCCAGAGAGAATGTGTCGGGGAGATTGAGGCGGCGGCCAAACGGCTGCTGGTGCTGGTTGAGGATATAATGCTTTATGCCCAGTTTGAAGGCAAAAGCCTGGAGTCCGGTAAAGCAGTTCTGTCTCTGCCGGCACTGCTGGCCGGACTACAGAGCCGGTTCTCACCGCTGGCGGCGGCAAAAAATTTGCTGTTTGTGCTCGACATGGGCGACGGGGTGGAAGACAATTATTATTGCTGTGACGACATGCTGATTGAGCGTCTGCTGGCGGTGTTGCTAGACAATGCAATCAAGTTCACCTGCCGGGGGTTTGTCCGCCTAGACGTCGAACGGTTGACTGTGAACGGGCGGCAGGTGAAGCTGCGATTCAGGGTGAGCGACAGCGGCATCGGCATTGCCGCCGGTCAGAGGGATTCAATTTTTGAATTGTTCAGACAGGGGGACGGCAGTACGACCCGGGGGTTTGGCGGAGTGGGAATTGGGCTGGCCCTGGCCCAGAAAATTGCCCGGGCGATGGGGTCGTCCGTTCAGTTTGACAGCCAGCCGGGATGCGGAGCCACCTTCTATTTTGACCTGGAGGTGGCGGGAATGGGGTGATGACTGCGGCGCAACGGGAAAATCAAAAATAAAACACAGAGTAAAATTCACTGGGTTTAAGGAGATGAAAAAATGCTGACCGAAGAGAAAACACGTGAATTGCGGCGACTGGCCACCCGCATCCGGCTGGAGACGGTGAAGGCACTGGGACATCTGGGGTTTGGCCACATCGGTGGCACGATGTCGGTGGCTGAATTGCTGGCGGTGCTGTACTGGGAAGCGATGAAGGTACGGCCGGAAGATCCGCAGTGGCCGGAACGCGACTGGCTGGTATGTTCGAAGGGACACGCCGGTCCGGCTGTGTATGCCGCTTTGGCGCTGAGAGGGTACTTCCCGCTCACCGAACTGCTGACCATCAATACCCCGGGCACCCGGTTTCCCAGTCACTGTGACCGCAACCTGACCATCGGGGTGGATATGACCACCGGCTCGCTGGGGCAGGGGTCGTCGCTGGCTGTCGGGGTGGCACTGGGTCTGAAAATCGATGACAAGCCTAACAATGTGTACCTGATACTGGGTGATGGCGAGATTCAGGAAGGCCAGGTCTGGGAGGCAATAATGTTTGCCGGTTACCGCCGGCTGGACAATCTGATTGCCTTCGTCGACTACAACAAGCAGCAGCTTGACGGTTACACCAAGGATATCCTCGATCTTGGCGATGTGGCCGGAAAATTCGCCGCCTTCGGCTGGCAGGCGTTTGATGTTGACGGTCATTCGGTGGCGGCCATTCACCGGGCTGTCACCGAAGCCAAGCAGACTGCCGGCCGGCCGTCGGTCGTCGTCCTGAACACGGTGAAGGGAAAAGATTGCGTGTTTGCCGAAGGGAAAAAGGCCAATCATCACGTGGTGATCAGCCGTGAGGACGTGGAGGCGGCAGTAAGCTGTCTGGAGAAAAAACTGGAGGAGCTGTCATGATGAGTGTAAAACCGGTTGCTGAACGGGTGAAGGAGACCGCAGAAATGCGCAAGGCCTTTTGCGACACTCTGCTGGACATAGCTGCCACCGACCGGCGGGTGGTGGTGCTGGATGCCGACCTGATGAGCTCGATCGGGACGGTGAAGTTCATGGAGAAATATCCGGATCGGGCGTTTGATGTAGGTGTGCAGGAGGCCAACATGATGGGAATCGCTGCCGGTCTGTCGGTTACCGGCAAGATCCCGTTTGCCCACACCTTTGGCCCGTTTGCCACCCGGCGGGCATTCGACCAGGTTTTTCTGTCCTGCGGTTACAATCGGGCCAATGTCCGGATAATGGGCAGCGATCCCGGGGTTACCGCCGCCTTCAACGGCGGGACTCACATGCCGTTTGAGGACATGGGCCTGATGCGGAACATTCCCGAAGCCATCCTGGTGGAACCGGCGGACAACGTGCAGCTGTCGGCGCTAATGAAGGCCAGCATGGACAGATATGGGCTGTTTTATTTTCGGATCAGCCGCAAACAGGTGATCAAAATCTATGAGGAGGGGTCGCAGTTCGACTTCGGCCGGGCAGTGCTGCTGCGCGAGGGAAGGGATTTGACGATCATTGCCTCGGGGATCATGGTGGATGACGGATTGAAGGCGGCAGAGATATTGGCGCAGGAGGGAATAAACGCCCGGGTTGTGGACAGCTTTTGCTGGAAACCGATTGACCGGGAAATGGTGGCCGCAGCGGCCCGCGAGACTGGGGCGATCGTTACGGCTGAGAATCACAATGTAATCAACGGCCTGGGCTCGGCCGTGGCCGAAGTGGTGGTGGAGGAATGTCCGGTGCCGGTCGAAAGAGTAGGGGTCCAGGATCGGTTCGGCCAGGTCGGGCCGGTTGACTTTCTGCGCAGGGAGTACGGGCTGACTCCGGACAACATTGTGGCGGCGGCCCGGCGGGTGCTCGCCCGCAAGCGGGGAGGCTGCTGCTGACGGACCGGACGGCAATCGAGGGATTCGCCGACTTTCTCGCCGTCGAGCGTCAGCTGGCGTTAAACACCCTGGCTGCCTACCGGCGGGATATCGGCGATTTTGCACAGTGGCTGTCCGGTCAGGGAGTGGATGACTGGCGTCAGGTGGGGCGGGAGCGGATAATGGAGTACCTGGCGCTGATCAGGCGTGGGGGAGCCAGCCCGGCAACCACGGCCAGGCGGCTGGCGGCGATAAAGTCGTTTTTCCGGTTTTTGCTCAATGACGGCTGGATAACCGAAGACGTTGCGTCGGTGCTGACCGCCCCCCGTCTGGGCAGCCGCGTGCCGCGGGTGTTAACCGAATCCGAGATCGACCGGCTGCTGGCTACACCGCCGGTCGACCAGGCGGGTGGGCTGCGGGACAAGGCGATGCTGGAGGTACTGTATGCCACCGGGATGAGGGTTTCGGAACTGCTGGGCCTGAAAACCACCGATGTTGATTTGGTGATGGGTTTTGTCAGCTGCATCGGCAAAGGCAACAAACAGCGGGTGGTGCCGCTGGGCGAAGTGGCGATCGGCTGGCTGGGGCGGTATCTGACCGAGGCCCGGCCGCAACTTCTCAGCTGCCCGGGAATGATGGCCCTGTTCGTAAACCGTCACGGTCGCCCGCTGACCCGGCAGGGTTTCTGGAAAATAATCAAAAAGTACGCCAGACAGGCGGGTATTGACCGGGAGATTACTCCACATACCCTGCGTCATTCCTTTGCCACTCACCTGCTGGTGAATGGCGCCGATCTGCGGTCGGTCCAGGAGATGCTGGGACATGAAAGCATAGTGACCACCCAGATTTACACCCATATAGACGGGAAACGGCTGCACGCCGTCTACCAGCGCTATCATCCGCGGGCCTGACCGGGTTGGCAGAGCGGTGTTCGCACTGGCTGTGCACAAATTTTTGCGGAGGTAAATCTAATGTTTAAACGGACGATTATAATCGTGCTCGACAGCGTGGGAATCGGAGAAATGCCGGATGCCGCCGAATACGGCGATGCCGGGGTCAACACCATCGGCCACACGGCGGAGGCGGTCGGCGGACTTAAGCTGCCGGCCATGACGACAATCGGACTAGGGTGCATTGCCCCGATCAAGGGAGTTGAGTGTCCGCCGGCAATCAAGGGCGGGTTCGGCAAAATGGCTGAGCTGTCGCGCTGCAAGGACACCACCGGCGGTCACTGGGAGATCGCCGGCTGTCCGGCAGAGCAGCCTTTCCCGTACTATCCTGACGGATTCCCGGCCGAAGTGATTGACAGGTTTAAGGAGCTGACCGGGGCGGGGGGCGTACTGGGTAATATCCCCGCCTCGGGGACCGAAATAATTATGCAACTGGGAGATGAGCACGTGCGGACCGGTTATCCGATCGTCTACACTTCGGCTGACAGCGTGTTCCAGATTGCCGCCCACGAGGAAGTGATCCCTCTCGACGAACTATACCGGATGTGCAAAATCGCCCGCGAGCAGGTCTGTGTCGGTAGGCACGCGGTCGGACGGATCATCGCCCGGCCATTTGTCGGGACGTCAGGCGACTACCGGCGGACGGCCAACCGTCACGACTACAGCCTGCTGCCGCCCCGGGACACGATGCTGGACGTTCTGCAGGCCAGCGGTATTGCCACGGTGTCGGTCGGCAAAATAAGCGACATATTTGCCGGCCGCGGAGTCAGCCGCTCTTATCCCACCAAATCCAACGACCATGGGATGGAGGTGCTGGCCGAACTGATTGACGGCGGGGCCGATCAGGGGTTGATTTTCGTCAATCTGGTCGAATTTGACATGGTGTACGGTCACCGCCGCAATCCTCAGGGTTATGCCGAAGCCCTGGAAAGGTTTGACCGGCAGCTGGCCGGGCCTGTCTCTTATACACATCT
>JAOAFP010000076.1 GCA_026416215.1 Negativicutes bacterium
CGACGGAGGCAAAATTAGTCGGGGACTGTTTTTATTAACAACAGGGGAGGAAGGGCTATGCACAGCACACGGGAGGAAATAATCGAACGGTTTAAATCAGTACTGGCGGCGTCAACCGGTAAGGGAATTGATGAGGCGACATCCCTCGACAAATTTGAGGCCATCGCGGTGATGGTGCGTGAATTTCTCAGTACCAACTGGGTTCAGACCAACAAAAGATACCTGACCGCCAATACCAAACAGGTGTACTATTTTTCACTGGAGTTTCTGCTGGGCCGTCTGCTCAACAACAACCTGCTCAACCTCAATATCCGCGATTCGTACGAGGAGATAATGCGTGAACAGGGTGTGGATCTGGCGGAAATAGAACAGTCGGAAGCCGAATCCGGTCTGGGCAACGGCGGCCTGGGTAGGCTTGCGGCCTGTTTCCTCGACTCGCTGGCTTCGCTGGGACTGCCGGGGCACGGCAACGGAATTCGCTACAAGCACGGTATGTTTCACCAGAAAATTGTTGACGGTTTTCAGGTCGAACTGCCTGACAACTGGTTGAAATACGGGTATGCGTGGGAGTACAAAAAACCGGACAAGGCGGTGGAAGTCCGGTTTGGCGGCAAAGTTGTGATGGAAGAAGCGGAAGGGAAGCTGAGGTTTGTCCTGAAGGACTACATGCCGGTGGCAGCCGTGCCGTTTGATGTGCCGGTGGTGGGATACCGCAACCAGACGGTTAACACCCTGCGGTTGTGGAGTGCCGAAACGGTGGGCGAGGATTTTGACCTGTCGTCGTTTAACCGGGGAGACTACCTGAAGGCAGTGGAATATGCCAATTCGGTGGAGGCCATATCGGAAATCCTCTACCCTGATGACAGCAACTACGCCGGCCGTCTGCTCCGGCTCAAACAGCAATATTTCTTTGTGTCGGCCGGCGTTCAGTCGATCATCCGCCGGTTCAAGAAGAAGTACAACGACCTTAGCCTTTTACCCGATTACGTNGCCATCCAGATCAACGACACCCATCCTTCGCTGGTCATTCCCGAACTTATGCGGCTCATGATCGATGAATACGATCTGGGCTGGGACGACGCCTGGCGGATTACCACCAACACCGTGGCTTACACCAACCACACCATTCTGCCCGAAGCTCTGGAAAAATGGCCGCAGGATATGATCCGCGAAGTCTGTCCCCGGGTTCTGATGATCATCGAGGAAATCGATCGGCGGTTCCGCCAGCAGCTGGCTGAACGGTACCCGGGTGACTGGGGCAGGATTGAAAGGATGGCGATCATCCGCGATGGAACGGTGCACATGGCCCACATGGCGGTGGTGGGCAGCTTCAGCGTCAACGGCGTGGCCAAAATCCACTCGGAGATTCTCAAAAACAACCTGTTGAAAGACTTTGCCCAGTTTTTCCCCTACAAGTTCAACAATAAAACCAACGGCGTGACCCACCGGCGGTTTATGATCAACGCCAATCCGGCCCTGACCGAACTGATCAATGATACAATCGGCCGGGACTGGATTAAGCGGCCGCAGCTGCTCAGCGATCTGCGCAAATACGCCGACGATGCCGGCTTCCAGGAGCGGTTTGCCGCTATCAAGCGGGAGAACAAGCTGCGGATGATCGCCCATTACCGCAAAAAATTCGGCATTGAGTTCAACCCCGACTCGATTTTTGATATGCAGTTCAAGCGAATTCACGCTTACAAGCGGCAGCTGCTGAATATTTTGCATGTTATGTATCTCTACAACCGGATGAAGGAGGACGCCAATTTCCGGATATGCCCACGCACCTTCCTGATCGGCGGCAAGGCCGCTCCCAGCTATTACTTTGCCAAGTCGGTAATCAACCTGATCAACGTAGTGGGCAAAAAAATCAATAACGACCCGGAAACCAGGGATTACCTGCAAGTCTACTTTCTGGAAAACTACAACGTGTCGATGGCCGAGCGGATCTTTCCCGCCGCTGATGTCAGCGAGCAGATATCCACCGCCAGTCAGGAGGCTTCCGGCACCGGCAACATGAAGTTCATGATGAACGGGGCGGTCACGATTGGCACCATGGACGGGGCGAATATCGAGATCGGCGAGGAAGCCGGCGGGGGTAACGTGGTGTTCTTCGGGCTGACCGCCGAGGAGGTTCTGGATTACTATGCCCACGGAGGTTATAGCGCCTGGGAGGTCTACCATAACGACTGGCGGGTCAAACAGGTAGTCGACCAGCTGACCAATGGTTTCTACATCAACGACAGGGGCGAAACCTTCCACAACATCCGGGCAACCCTCCTCGACCAGAACGACCAGTACTTCGTTCTCAAGGATTTTGCCGCCTACATCGAAGCCCAGGAGTACATAAACAACGCTTATTCCGACCGTCCGACCTGGCTGCACATGGCCATCTGCAACACGGCGATGTCGGGGTACTTCTCGTCTGACCGGACGATTGAGGAGTACGCCAAGAATATCTGGCGGATTCAGCCGGTAATTGTCGGCCGCAAGCGGTGAGCGGGCCGGCGGCAAAGTCATTTGTGGCCGTCGATCCCGGACGGGACAAGTGCGGTCTGGCCGCAGTCAGCGACGGCCGGCTGGTCTGGCGGGAAATTTGCCGGCGACAGGAAGTGATGGCCCGACTGCTGTCAGCAATCGATGAACTAAACCTGACGGCGGTGGTGGTAGGCGACCGCACCGGCAGCCGGAATTTTTGCCGGGAACTGACGGCAGCGCTGGCTGGGCGGCCGGTGGCTATTGTGACAGTTGATGAGCACCGGTCGAGCGAGGAAGCCAGGCAACGGTACTGGCGGGACCACCCGCGGCGGGGCTGGCGGCGCTGGCTGCCGGCCGGACTGCTGGTGCCGCCCCGGCCGGTGGACGACTACGCGGCCGAGGTTCTGGCCGAACGCTACCGGACAGCTCTGTCGGAGGGGCGGGACCGGCGGAGGCCGGGCACCGTTTCCGGTTAGCGGAGGAGCTGAAAGGATACAGACAGCGGAAAAAGACCGGCGATAATTCCGGTAAAGCACAGGGGCGGGGAATTTCCCCCGCCCCTGCTGTTGTTCCGGGCATAAAAATTACTTTCTGAACCGGCGTTTTTTCGCCGCCTTGTCCCTTCCGGCCCGGGTGCTGCCGGCCAGTTGCATCACGGCCAAAGGGGTCGCGCGAAAAGCCGAAGGGGAATAGGACGAACAGGCTGTTACGGCCCGCCCCCCGCAGGGGGGAGGAGGGGGAGGGATAATACCATCCGGCAGCCCTGCCGGTAATCCGGATCAACGATAAGCCTGCCATGATGGGCGGCAGCGATGGTCCGGGCCAGGGCCAGACCCAGTCCGTGGCCGGGCAGGCTGCGCGATCTGTCGCTGCGGTAGAGGCGGTGAAAAACCTTCTCCTGCTCGGCCGGCGGGATGCCGGGACCGTGATCGGCGACGCTCAGGTGGCAGTGGGCGGAAGTTTGCCGGCATTCGACCTCGATCGGCCCCGGGGGTGAGAATTTTGCCGCATTGTCGAGGAGAATCATGATCAACTGACGGATTCGTGCCTGATCAGCCGTGACCATAAGCGGTTGCTGTCCCTGGCATGCTATCCGGTGGCCGGGAGCAACCAGCTGTAGTTCCCCGCACACGGCGCGGGCCAGACCAGTCAGGCAAAACCGGCTGTAATTAAGGGTCAGCGAACGGTCGCCGCTCTGGGCGGTGGTCAGCAGATGATCAAGCATTTCCTGCATATTTCCGGCTTCGCGGCGGATGACTTCCAGGCAGCCGGCGACGATGTCCGGCCGCTGGTCGCCCCAGCGGCGGATGAGATCGATGTTGCCGGCAATTATGGTCAGGGGGGTGCGCAGCTCGTGGGCGGCCGCCAGCGAAAATTCCCGTTCCTGCTCAAATCCCTGCCGCAGCCGGTCCAGCATGGCGTTGAACCGCCGGCGGAGGGCGGCTATTTCGCTGGCAGCCGACTGGTCGGCAGGCAGGGGAGAAAAATTGTCGGTGCGTATTGAGGCAATGACTGATATAAACTGGTGCAGAGGCCCGAGGGAGCGGCAGCTGATCCGCCAGCTGACGTACCCTGCCACCGTTGCCGCCAGCAGGCAGACGGCGGCGAGAATCACGCTCAGTGCTTTAAGGAATACTATGTTGCCGGTGATATCGCGGCGGAACTGCAGCAGATAGCGGGAACCGTTCCCCCACTCCACCTCCTGCCTGATGTAGGTCTGATCATTCTGACTGTCGATAAACTCGCGGGGACGCAGGGGGGGGCGGTCGATCTCCCTGGCAAAGCGGGGACCGCGGCGGTACTGCCGCTGCCCGGTCATAAACGGCGATGAATCCAGCACCACCTGTCCCTGCTGGTTGTAAACCAGCAGTTCCACACCCGGGGTCAGGAGATTCTCCTCGAGCAGGCTGCTGTCAATGGCCGTCCGTCCGGCCAGGTAGGTCAGGGTGGCCTGGCGGCTGACGTTTATGTCGCGCACGGCCTGATGATTGAGGAAAAGATAAAGACCGCCGACCACCGAGGCACTGACGGCCGCCAGGGTAAGGACCAGTACCAGGCACTGCCAGGCGGTCAGGCGAAAGCATAGCGAACCGGTAAATTGCGGCAGGCTAATCCTTGATCGCATAGCCAATACCGCGAACGGTGCTGATAATCTTCACCCCGAACCGATCATCGATTTTGCTGCGGAGATAGCGGACGTAAACGTCCACCACATTGGTGTCGCCGATAAAATTGTACCCCCAGACGTTATTGATAATCTGTTCGCGGGTCATGACAATATTTTTGTTTTTCAGCAGAAACAGCAGCAGGTCAAACTCGGTTCTGGTCAGCTCCAGTTCTGTGTCCTGCCAGTGGACTGTCCGGGCACCCGGGTCAACGGTCAGCTGGCGGAAGGCTATCCGGCCCGGCCGTCCGGCCGGTTCCTGACCGGGGCGGAGGCGGGCGCGGATTCTGGCCAAAAGCTCGGCGTTGGCAAACGGTTTGGTGATATAGTCGTCGGCGCCGGCGTCCAGCAGACAAACCTTGTCGGATACCGCATCGCGGGCGGTAAGCATTATCACCGGCAGGGTGAGCCCGGGCTTGATGCGGCGGAGAATTTCTCGCCCGTCCATACCGGGCAGCATGTAATCGAGAATAAGAAGATCGTACGTTTCCTCCATGAGCTTCCGGTAGCCCTGGGCGCCGTCGTGGCAGCAGACCACCTGGTATCCGTTCAGCTCAAGCTCCAGCTGGATGACCCGGCAAATTTCCCGGTTGTCTTCAATCAGCAGAATTCGTTGTGACATAAGCTCCTGCGGGTGGCCGCCCCCGGCACGGACACTGGGCGCCGGTCTGGCGGCAACCGTTTTAATGCGATTTTAACCTGACTGTAATGTCTGTTTAATAAGGGGATACTATCATGACTGCATTATAACACAACCAGGGCCTGTTACCGGCGGCCGGTCCGGCGGCGGGCGAAAAAAAAAAGGAGGAAGGCGATTATGAAACTCAGACCCTTATGGCAAAAAATCAGCAGTAAAAAAGGCTGGGCACTGGCGGCGGCATTAGTGTTAGCCTTCACGGCAGCCGGGGCGGTGTACGCCTACACCAGCGATCTGTGCGACGGGACGGGGAAAGGAGACCGGGACGGCGACCGGCAGGCTCGGATGGCGACCAGACTGGACAAGGCGGTGACCGACGGGGTGATAACCGCTGAACAGAAGGATGTCTTGCTGAAAGTTCACCAGGTGATGTCGGAAAACCGGCTGAAGCTGCGCGATGCATTCTGGCGGCGGGATGTCGGGCAGCTGATCAGCCAGGGAGCGATCAGCCAGGATCAGGCCGACACTGCCCTGGCAACCATGGCGCTGGTTTATGGTAATCAACAGGCCGGTCCGGACCGGGGCAAGGACGGCAAGGGGCCGAAACTCGACCGGCAGCTGCAGGCGCTGGTCGACAACGGCACGATAACTGCCGACCAGAAGAAAACCACCCTCGACGTTATGGCGGCGGTCAGAAAAAACCACCGGTCAGACGGCAAGGACAGCGGGCAGGACAGGACGGCCGGTCGGCTGCAGCACTGGCAGGACAGCCTCGGGGTAATGGTCAGCCAGGGACTTATAAGTCAGGATCAGGCCAATCTGGCCCTGGCTGCTGAACAGGCCCTGGCCGACAAGGGTTACCTTGGCGGACAGGGAGAAGGCAAAAAAGGCAAAAAAGGCAACCGGAAGGGCAACGACCAGTAGCCGGCCGGCTTTACCGGCCGGGAATGGGACCGGATACGCAGTATAAACTTGGTGTGGGGCAAAGACACGCGGCCGGAAACCGGCCAGGCCGCCCGAAAGGATTGAACGGACAGAAAAAACCGCCATACATAATGGCGGTTTTTTCTGTCCGCCAGGGATTTTTGCCCTGACAGGAAAAACAGCCGGAGCGGAGAAATCAGCCACAAAACAGCGCGCAGAAATGAGCCCGGTATGTTTCCGGCTGCCGGCTGGCGGACACACCGGCCGGGAGGTATAGGACCAGGCCGGGCCGGAGGGGAAGCTTTTTTCGGTTTTGGGCCACAGGCTGCCGTTTCAGCCGCAGCCTGCGGCGGGCGGGTGCACGACGGCGGTTTGTCAGGGGGCAGGGGAATGGGCTGCTGACCGGGCCTGCGGCAGAAGGTTTCGCGGGCTGGCCGGGGTGGTGGCGAAAAACGGGGAGGATGGGCTGAAAATGGCGGAAATGGGACGGCTGCACGAGCTGCTGGCGGCAACCGGGGTGGCCGGGATGACCGGCGGCGAACTGCTGATGACCGCAGTCTGCCTGGGACTGATCTACCTGGCGGTGGCCAGGGGGTTTGAGCCGCTGCTGCTTTTGCCGATCGGGTTCGGCGGGCTGCTGGCCAACGTACCGCTGCTCGACATTGCCGGCAGCGGCTTTCTGGCAGTCATTTACGGGTTCGGCGTTGCCACTGGCCTGTTTCCGCTGCTGATTTTTCTCGGGGTGGGGGCACTGACCGACTTTGGCCCGCTGATCGCCAACCCCCGGACGGCCCTACTGGGGGGAGCGGCGCAGCTCGGGATATTCGCTGCCCTGTCCGGAACCT
>JAOAFP010000077.1 GCA_026416215.1 Negativicutes bacterium
GGTTGCGCATAGCCACAGCCACCAGCCTGGGGTTGGCAGCGTACAGCTCCCGGACCAAAGCCAGCTGCCCGGGGTGTCGGTGGGCGTTGTAGGTGGCCACCACCACCTTGTCGAAAGCAGAAGCCATGGCCGCCAGACGGGCGATAGCGGCGTCGTCCGGATCAAGGTCTATGATCTCGGCCTGCCCCGGCCAGTGCTGGATCAGCGTCTCCGCCACAGCCGGAGACTCCCGCTCGCTATCCTCGACGTTGGACAGGGAGGCGCCGGCCGTGCTGATGGCTAGGATCCTGTCAGTTGGGGCAAACGGCAGGAGCCGGCCGGGATCAGCCACCAGGGTGAGGCTGGCCAGGCAGGCCCGTTCAGCCAGAGCCTGGTGGGCAGCCCGATCGGGCAAACCGGCGGCCACCCCTGGCCGGTCGGGCCAGCTGAGCAGGTTGTACTGCAATTTGGCTTTTATCACCCTGGCCGCCGCCTGATCGAGCCGGGACATTGGCAGCTCCCCGGTCTGGGCTGCCTGGCGGATGGACGCTATGGCCTTTCTGATCCTGGTTTGGTCATTGGCCAGACAAACAAGATCGACCCCGGCGTTCAGGGCCTGAACGGCGGCATCGTCGCCATAGTTGTCGGCAATGGCCTTCATTTCCATGGCATCGCTTACCACCAGTCCGGCAAAGCCCAGCCGGCCCCGCAGCCAGTCACCAATTATCACCGGCGACAGGGTGGCCGGCCTCCGGCTGGGGTCGAGGGCCGGCACGACGATGTGGGCGGTCATAATCGCCGGCACGCCGGCGGCGATGGCCCCGCCGAACGGCACAAGCTCCGCCGACAAAAGTTCATCCTGATTAGAGGTGATGACCGGCAGGGCCAGATGGGAGTCGGTGCCGGTGTTGCCGTGGCCGGGGAAGTGTTTGGCGGTGGCCAGCACCCCGGCGTCGCCCAGGCCGCGGACGTAAGCCGCCACCCACTGGCCCACCTGCCGCGGGTCGTCGCCGAACGAACGGACGCCGATTACCGGGTTGTCCGGGTTGTTGTTGACATCAGCCACTGGGGCCAGGTTCATATTGATGCCCATGGCTTTCAGCTCCTGACCGCTGGCGTTAGCCACCCGGTAACCCAGCTGCAGGTCGCCGCTGGCGGCCAGGGCCATCGCCCCCGGCCAGACGGTGGCGTCGCCGAAAATCCGGGTGACCATCCCGCCCTCCTGGTCGATGGCGATCAGGGCCGGCACGGCCGAGGCGTCTTTGAGCCGGGACTGGATGCCGGCGGTGAGATCGGCGATCTGGGCGGCGGTCCGGCAATTGCGGGCAAACAGGACAAAGTTGCCCACCCGGTAGTTGTCGATGAGATCGGTAAGGTCCTGCCCCCGGGCGTCGGTGCCGTCAAACCCGCACATCACCACTTGGCCGACCTTGTCGGCTAGGGTCATGTCGGCCAGTATTCCGGCGATCCGATCATCGACGGGGTCACCGCCGTCATATGGTTCCGTCCCCGCCGGGCGGGCCAGGAACACTGCCGTTGCCACAGCCGCCACGGCCAGCCCGGCAAGCCACAACCGCCAGCCTTTGTTCATCAGTGCCATAGGTTTATAACCCCCATCACCACTTCGGTCAGGATCAGGACGATGATTATTATTTCCAGCAGTTCCCCCCGCGCGGTCACCACCTCTTCGCTGAGCATATTGTAGGTGTTCTGGACCACCGCCGCCTTGCGCTCTATGTTGCTTTGCCAGTCGCGGGTGCGGAGGATTTGCTGATAAGCGTTGTAAACCCGGGCGTAGTAGATGTCCTCAGTTATCTGGAGGGCATTCCTGATCCGGCTGGTGATATTGGCCATGTCGGCCAGCAATTCCAGCATGTCCATCCGGATCCGCCGGTAGTCCTTGTAGCGGCGGAATGACGGTTTGCGCCCGGCTTCAGCAATGGTGTCGTACATTTCGTCAATTTTGCTGTCCAGAGCGTGATCGTAGTGGCGGAGCTCGATCAGCTGGGCATTGGCAAAGGCCAGCAGGTCAGGTATGTCCTGGCTCATATCCGGCTCGTAAACCACCGCCGAATCCCATCCCAGGAGGACAAAGTCGTCACTGTAGGAAAACCGCTTGTTCAGCACCTCCCGCCGGGTGTCGGCACTGACCTTCTGGCAGTCGCCGAGGATCAGCGGCACCGGGTCCCATTTTTCATCCCACCCGGTAAAGGCATACACCACCAGATCCTCGCAGAAATCCCAGTGGTGGGCGCCGCTGATCGCCGGCACCACCACCTCCAGCAGTTCTTCCAGTGGCTCGCGGAAGGGCTGTTCGGGCACGCTTTCCACCCCGGTCTGTTCAGCCAGCCGGCAGATTTCCTCGTATTGGGTGTCTTCCGGCAATTTCACCGCCAGCATCAGGCTGCACACCCCGAAATCGTACAGCCGGGCCCGGGCATCGGCCGGAAACTGGCGATCGCCGATATGCACCGTCTGCCGGGGCAATTCAACCGTTAGCGGGGCATTGCGAATGGCGATCGATTTGGGGTTGATCCGCGAAAGTTTCAGCCGGCTGACCCGGCCGTCGCGGGACAGGATATTTTCCACCCCGGCCAAATCGATATTATCAGCCACCGCGTACACACGGTAAAGCATCACTGTGCAACTCACTGTCTCACTCCTTCAGACCGGTGGGGCCGGCAGCCACAGGCCACGTTCAACAGGACCCTGCTGCCGCGGCCAGCTGCCCGACCAGCCCGGTCCTGTCCGGTCGGCAACCGCCGCCCCCGATAATTCCGGCCGAACCGGACGGTCCGGCCGTCAGTTTCTTCACGCACCTGCCGTTTACTCACTCACCCGCCCGCCCCGGTCATCTCCCGGGACGATTGTTATTCACCGGTTCTCCCCGTTGATTCCTGTCCCCCTATTCTGGCCTGCACTTCCCTGACCCGCTGCGCCGCCCCACGCGGCATAACCATAACCACGTCGTTGTGCTCGATCACCATGGTGTCGGTGAGCTCCACCCCCACCATTTTTTTCGTCTGGGCAAAAAACAGGCTGTTCTGGCAGTCAAGGGCCAGAACGTCGCCGCGGATGACGTTGCCGCACCCGTCTTTGGCGGCGATGTCATAGACCGCTGCCCACGAGCCGATGTCCGACCAGCAGGCCGGCAGGATCACCGCCGACACCCTGTCCGCCTTTTCCATCACCGCGTAGTCAAAGGAAATGTCAGGCAACCCGCCAAACCGGGCCCTGAGTTCGGCCAGCGGCAACCCGGCCAGCGCCGGCCAGTCGCCCCCGGCTTTGCCCAGCTGCTCTTCCAGCCCCGCCCGGCTGAAGCAAAAGATCCCCGAGTTCCAGAAGTAGCGGCCGTCAGCCAGGTATTCCCCGGCCACAGCCCGGCCGGGTTTTTCAACAAACCGGCTGACCGGGCTCACCCCGCTGCCGGTTACCTGTTCGATTTTCAGGTAGCCAAACCCGGTTTCCGGCCGGTCGGGCTTTATCGCCAGCAGCACTATGCCGCCGCCGGCAGCGTGCCGGGCGGCCACGGCCAGCCGGCTGATGAATACCTCGCCGTTGGTGATTACGTGATCGGCCGGGGCAAAGACCATAACCTCCCGATCGCCGCACCCCAGTTCGTCCCGGCAGTAGGCGGCGGCCAGCAAGATGGCCGGGGCGGTGTTGCGCGGCTCCGGCTCAACCAGCACCCTGACCGCCGCCAGTCCGGCCGCCGCCAGTTCCCGGCCGACCGCATGGGTGTAACGGACGCCGGTCACCACTATTATATCGCCGGCCGGCACCAGCGGCAAAAACCGCCTGATAGTCATAATCAGCAGGCTGTTCCCGTCACCGGTTATGTCGATAAACTGTTTAGGGTTTTCAGCCGTTGACAGCGGCCACAGCCTGGTCCCGCCGCCGCCAGCAAGAACGATGATTTTCATAATCCTGTTTCTTACCTTCCGCAATACGTCATTGTTGAGGCCTGTTGCCAACCTGCTGCCCTGGCGTGAAATTTTCAGCGGGGGACTGGCCGCACCGTGGTCCGGATGCCCAATTATCCCGGCTGACCGACAGCCGGCCTGCCGTCAGCCCCACGGTTTGCCCCGGCAGGATAAACGCCGGATTTCACCTGGTTTGCGACAGGAGAAAAACCAGAAAAATCAAAAACACTACCGCCAACGCGAGCCAGCGGGTTGCGTCCGACCCGGTCCCCGCCCCCGGGGAAGGCCGGAAGGCCTCCCGGCCCGGCTCGGTCGGCGGCACCGGCGACGGTATCCTCACCACAAACCGTCCGCCGGCCGTCGCCCTGCTCCTCCCGCCGCTGCGGCGGTAGCCCGGCCAGTGGTCGGACCAGTACGCATCTTCAAGGGACCGGCTGAAGCCTGCCTTTTGCCGCGGGCAAGAATCCACCTGTGTCCGGTCAATTTCCACCTCTCCTTCACAGCCGTAGGTTGTACAGCCCTCATTGTCCGCCCAACACTCGCAGTGATGGACGATGCCGCACAGGGGGTAAGCCACCGTCTGGTCGGCCGGTTTGACCGGGGACTGGCAGTACAGACAGGTTTTCCCCCACACTTCAGCTTATCCACTGCCAATCCGGCTGCCGCCACACTGCGGCTTGACAGCTTATTCCCACACCCCGGGCAGAAGCGGGACCCGTCCAGCACCGAAGCGTATCCGCACCTCCGGCACTTCATGGCGGTTGCCACCCCTTATTTCTGTATTCCGGGCCCGGGCGGCCCTACCGTCCGGGCTCTCCGCCGATGACCAGCCGGGACTGGTTTTCACCCCCTGACCACCCGATTAGGGAAAATTTCTGCTCGCCGTTGACCTGATACCTCACCACTCCCGCCCCGGGCGCCGGCATTATGACCTTGTCCCCTATTGCCACTTCGATCATCTCTCCCCTGACCGGCCCAAACTGCTGGTCCGGCCGGCCGTCAGCCCCGACAACCCTGACCAGCGGCAAACCGTCCTCCTTCCCCCCACCCTCAACCACGGCGGATGCCAGCATTTCAACCGTTGAATCGTCGGCAAAAATGATTTTGAGTTTGCCGGGAGTCACATTGTAGCCGATCTTTTTCTCCCCGCTGTCTGTTGCCACCAGCCAGATTTCATTGTCTCCGCCGGCCTGCACAGGGTATTTTTCATGGCCGCCGGCCATGTACTGACTGCCTTTCTGAGGCAGGTAGGCAGTCAGCCAGTCAGCCCCGTCCGGCACCGGTTTTAACTGCCGCCCGGATGATTTTTTCGTCCTCTGCCGCCGTCTGCAGGCGATTTTTGCTATTATTGTCCCCGGTCAGCAAATGGTCCGGTCGGTCGGTCGGAGCCGGTCCGGAACCTGGACCCGGCCTGTCCAGCCAGATTTTTTCATAGGCAAATATCCCGGCCAGCCCGGCCGCCAGCAGGATGAGCAGGAAAAGCAGTATCTTTATCGATTATGTAATAACGCAGGACCCTCCGCCGCCTTGCCCCTGCCCCATCCAGGCCGGTCGCCCCGGCAGGCGGCGGGGCAACCGGACGCAGGCGGCCCCGCGGCTTCAGGGGGGCCGGCATCCTCTTTTTCAATGTCGACATCCAGCATATCAACTGCTGCCGGGGCCGGCGACCCGCTGGCAGCCATACCGAACACGTCAACAATCTGATCCCGGTCAGCAACCGCAAACGGCGACAAAGCCAGCGCGCCGCCGCTCCAACGGAAGACCCCCTCGGTCCTGCAGACCGGATCGATCTCCCAGGCGATCTGCCACTCCTGACTGAAAAAATTGCGGTGAATCAAGCGGTCAAACCTGGACAGAAAAATCCCGAAACTGGGGTGGGTGTGAACCCAGCCGACAATTTTTAGTTCAGGACACAGTAAATCCTTCTGCTCATGTATGTGGTCCCAGCTTTATGGGTGAAGGTGACGCTGCCGTTATCGGCAGCCGTATACCTGGCCTCGATGCAGGCCACAACCGTCAGTTGCCGGCAACGGGCGCCGTCATCCGACATTTGTTGCCTCACCCACCAGCACTCCGACCACTTCATTGGCTGTGTCAGAGCGGGGGCGATGCGGTGCCCTTCACTGTAGGCAGTTTTTTCAATGGTTATTTTCATGCCGGAAATTTCTCTGCCTCACCAGTTTCTTCAGCCCATCGTTCTTCCCTGAAACCCGGCCTGAGCGGGGGAATTGTTCCCATCCCCGGAGTTAACAACGGATGGTTGTACGCTGGTTTGTTTGCTGAGCCCTGCCAAGGCCGGGCCAAGTCCGGTACTATGCGTAAAACGACCGGGCAGATCAGGGCATTTTATCACATAATACTGAACCTGAATCTTTTTCGTGGTAAGCCCAACAGAAAAACCGGATGTTTTTTCATTAACACAGAAAAATACTTTGATTTTGGCTGTCCTTGCAACAAGGAACACCGTAAACAAACCACACACCCCGCACCCTGGGGTCTTGCCCGGGGATGCGGGGTGTGCAGCGAAGTCCGGCGATCTAATTGTTATTTTTATCGCCCGACATACTTAATTACGTCCCGATAATCGCACGGTTATACGAAATCAGGAACGCGTTGTCCTCACCACCAGTTTTTAGCCTGCTAACCACATAAGCACCGTCAGGGGAAACAAGACAATCACCTTTACGCTGTGCCCCCCCCGCGAACGTAAACCACCAGTTGTTGAACGCGCCCATCTGATTGCCCTGAGCCAGACCGTACCGATACGTATGCGTACCAAACGTCCCTTTAATGACCATCTGGCCGAAAAAGGCAAAGTTAAGCTTTTGGGGTTCTTTGTCGATGCTTCTGTCTGCGCAAACACTATCCGAACCTTTCGAAAAACTCTTCCAGGTGTACGCTACGTCCTCAGAATCTTCTCTGCCGGCTTTTGCGGTAATGACCATAGCATAAAACGGTGCCTTGCTCAACCCACCGTCTCCATGTATCAATTTGCACGTCGCTAAATTAGGAGCGTTCGATACGATTTGATCGAACGGCTGTCCGGG
>JAOAFP010000078.1 GCA_026416215.1 Negativicutes bacterium
AGATGTGTATAAGAGACAGTTCCTGAGGATGATCCGCGCAATCCGGCAGTGATTGCAGATAACGTCGGCGACAATGTCGGCGATACAGCCGGAATGGGGGCCGACCTGTTTGAATCGTACGGGGCGACGGCCATAGCCGCCATGCTGCTGGGCAATACCCTGTTCGGCATCAACGGGGTGCTGTTCCCGCTGATGATCGGTGCGGCCGGGATTATCGCTGCCATACTCAGCAGTTTTCTCGTCCGGACTTCGGAGGGAGGCAATCCGCAGGCTGCTCTGAACCGGGGGCTGTGGGGGACGAACATCATCACGGCAATTGCTGCTTATTTTCTTGCTGTGGCGATGTTTGGCGACGAGGCCGGGCCGGGAATATTCATAGCCATTGTCTGTGGGCTGGTGGTCAACGTTTTGGT
Source organism: Negativicutes bacterium (assembly GCA_026416215.1). Taxonomy (GTDB): domain Bacteria; phylum Bacillota; class Negativicutes; order SKW292; family SKW292; genus SKW292. The sequence continues at coordinate 414 of JAOAFP010000078.1, forward strand.
CGGGCTGATCACCGAATACTACACGTCAAATTCCTACCGGCCGACCAGGCGGATTGCCGAGGCTTCCCAGACCGGGGCGGCCACCAACATTATCGCCGGTGTGGCCAACGGGCTCAAGAGCACGGCCCTGCCGATGCTGGTGTTTGCCGCAGCCACCTGGATCGCCTATCAGGCGGCGGGTATTTACGGGATTGCCATGGCAGCCATGGGCATGCTGTGTACGGCTGGAATGGTGGTGGCGGTGGACTCGTTTGGCCCGGTGGCCGACAATGCCGGCGGGATTGCCGAGATGGCTGAGCTGGGGGCCGACGTGCGCAAAAAGACTGACAAGCTCGATTCGGTCGGCAACACTACTGCCGCCATTGCCAAAGGATTTGCCATCGGCTCCGCGGCACTGACCGCCCTGGCCCTTTTTTCCGCGTATTCGGAAGAAGTAGCGAAAAACCCCCGACTGAGCGGGCTGCTGCTTGATGGGCACCTGTCGGTCAGCCTGACTGATACTACCGTATTGATTGGGATGTTTATCGGGGCAATGCTGCCGTTCCTAGTCTGCGCCCAGACTATGGAGGCAGTCGGCCGGGCGGCATTTGAGATGATCGGAGAAGTACGCCGCCAGTTCCGAGAAATCCCCGGTCTGATGGAAGGGACTGGCCGGCCGGACTACGCCAGTTGTGTTGACATCAGCACCCGGGCGGCCATTCGTGAGATGATCCGTCCCGGACTGTTTGCGGTCGGGGCGCCGATTCTGGTCGGATTCCTGCTCGGGGCCAAGGCGTTGGCCGGGTTTCTGGCTGGGGCAACAGCGGCCGGGGTATTGCTGGCCATATTTATGGCCAACGCCGGCGGGGCGTGGGATAATGCCAAAAAATTCATTGAGACCGGCCAGTTTGGCGGTAAGGGAACAACCACCCACGCCGCATCGGTCATCGGTGACACGGTGGGAGATCCTTTCAAGGACACGTCAGGGCCGGCAATGAATCCGCTGATTAAGGTGGCCGGGACGATTTCGTTGATCATCGCACCGCTGTTGCTGTACTAGTATGTCCGGGGCTTATGGCTGACGTTACAGAGATGGATCGTGACAAGGGGAGGGTGAATTCCGTGAACGACAAAACCGGTGCGACTTGGGCAGGTTGGCTGCCTGGGCTGGTGCTGGCGCTGGGTCTGGCTTTGGTGCCGGCGACGGTGACGGCTGATATCGGGTCATTGCCTGCCGCTGGCAGGACGCAAACTGCTGTCGAGCAAAACATTCAGAACACCGGGGAGATTTTCAGCAAGCCTGACAACCAGCCACAGCTGTCGGCTGAAGTGCCGGCTGCCCCCGCTGCCGGGGCAGGGGGTACCGCCAAAGTTCTGGTCGAGGATTTTGTCTTTACCGGCGACATCCTGTTCCCCGTGGATAGTCTGGCCCAGGTTCTGGCCGGATACAGGGGAAGACAGCTTTCAATGGACGATCTGAATCAGGCGGCGTATGCGGTCAGCCAGTATTATGCCCAGCACGGCTACGTAATCACTCAGGCCTACCTGCCGCCCCAGGAGCTGACCGGCGGCAAGGTGACCATTGCTGTCGTGGTAGCCAGGTACGGTCAGATCACTGTTGACAACCAGGTCGGGCTGCCTGTCTGGCTGGTCGACCGGGAACTGAGCGGAATCAGGCCGGGCGAATATATCTACAAACCCGATCTCGACCGGGCCATGCTGTTTATCAACGATTTGTCGGGAATTGACTGCAGGGGCGACCTGAAGGCCGGTAGTCAGGCCGGCACGTCTGATCTGATTTTGACCATTGTTGCCAAGCCCAGATTGTTCAGCACCATGCTGTCCTTCGACAATTACGGCAATGTGTCCACCGGTCGCAATGAGGGAACACTGGGACTGAACTGGTACAATCTGACCGGCCGGGGCGACGGTCTTAGTGTCAACTGGCTGACCACAAGTGACAGTCTGAACTCAGGAAGCCTGAGCTACGTAATGCCGTTCGGCGGGGTTCAGGGAGCCACCCTGGCCTTCAGTTACAGCACGGTTTACTATACCCTGGGCGAGCAGTTTTCCTCGCTCGACTACCTCGGCCAGTCAAACACCGCGGCGCTGACCTGGAATTTGCCGATTGAACGGAGCCGTGAGGGAAACCGGACCCTGAGCATAACCTACAACTTCAAGGACCTGACCAATAACATCCGTGCCTACTCCCTGGTCAATCACTCCCACGTCAGCGAGGGTTACGTTACCTATTCGGGCAACTATTACGATCAGATCGGTCTTGGCGGCTACAATTCGTACTCTTTGACGGCATCCTGGGGCACGCTCAACCTCAGCGGGTCCAGCGAGAGCATTGATCAGGTAACAGCTCAGACCGAAGGGGGGTATGGAATGCTGGTGGGTTCGTGGCAGCGCGACCAGGTGCTGAGCGACCGTTGGCAACTCCACATTAACCTGTCGGGGCAGTGGGCCAGCAAAAACCTTAACGGTAGTGAGGAGTTTGTTCTGACCGGACCGTACGGGGTCAGGGCCTGGCCCCAGGGAGAGTACTCCGGCGACGAAGGCTGGCTGGGCAGCGCCGAGTTCAAGTACGTATTTCCTGCCGCCGGCAGCCTGCCCGGTCAGTTCAGCTGGGCGCTGTTCTACGACGCCGGGGGAGTGGTTATCAATAAAAATCCCTGGCCGCAGTTTACGTCGGACAACACGGTGACGTTGCAGGGCTGGGGTACGGGGTTGATCTGGCAGGATCCAGAAAACCAGTGGTACCTGAGGGCCGATGTGGCCTGGAAACTGTCCGGGCCGCCGTCTACCTCGATGCCGGACGCCGGACAGATGTACTGGCTGAAGCTGGTGAAGATGATGTAGTGTCTGACCTGGCTGGGTACCAGCCCGGCTTGTCGGTAAAATTTTTTCACAACAAGGAGGAACTATGGCTATTCAGCAATCCCAGCCAACAATTTCCGTACCAAGTTTGTACGCCAATTTCGCGGCGGTCAACACCAGCGTGTTTGATTTCACGGTGCTGTTTGGCATGCGCCGGGGCGAGCAGGTCAGCCCGGTGTGCGAAGTGGCGATGAGCCCGCAGCACGCCAAGGCGTTTGCCCAGCTGCTGATGAGGCACGTCGAGGAGTACGAGGAAAAAATGGGGGAAATAAGGACTACGCTCGAAGAACTGAGACGTAATGATCTGCAGTGAAAAAAAGAAAAAAGCGGGCGGCCGGTCGCTGAAGTGACCGGCCGCCCGCTTTTACTGCAGGGTCAGGGCTGCGGGCCGGCAGCGAACAGGTGTCCGGCGCTGTCGGCAAACCGTTTCCGGAAATTGTCGGTGAACATTACCGCCAGTTTTTTGGCCGTCTGGTAGTATTCGTCGCGATTGGGCCAGGAGCGGCTGGGGTAGAGAACATCGTCGGGGATCCCGGGGCAGGTCAGCGGGATTTCCAGGTTAAACACGCTGTGGGTGCGGTATGCGACGGTGTCCAGCCAGCCGTTGACGGCGGCGTTAACCATTGCCCGGCTGTACTTGATGCTGATTCGCCGGCCCGCACCGTAAGCTCCTCCCTGCCAGCCGGTGTTGAGGAGGAAGACGCGGACATTGTGCTGCCTGATCCGGTCTTCCAGCATTTTTGCGTAAACCACCGGAGGCAGCGGCAGGAACGGCTGGCCGAAGCAGGCAGAGAAAGTGGCCTGCGGCTCGGTGACACCCCGTTCGGTGCCGGCCAGCTTGCTGGTATAGCCTGACATGAAATAATACATGGCCTGTTCGGGTGTCAGGCGGGCAATGGGCGGAAGGACGCCGAAGGCGTCGGCAGTGAGAAAGATGATTGTGCGCGGTTGGCCGCCGGTGCCGGGATAGACGCAGTTGTCGATATAGGTGACCGGATAGCCGGCCCGGGTGTTTTCGGGGATCTCCTCGCTGTCAAAATTCAGGCTACGGGAGTGAGGGTCGATAACCACGTTTTCCAGTATGGCCCCAAAGCGGAGGGCGTTCCAGATCTGCGGCTCATTCTCCCGGCTGAGGCGTATGCATTTGGCGTAACAGCCTCCCTCAATGTTAAAAATCCCCCGGTCAGTCCAGCCGTGCTCATCGTCACCGATCAGGAACAGGTTGGGGTCGGCGGAGAGGGTGGTTTTGCCGGTGCCGGACAGGCCGAAGAACAAGGACGTTTCATTGCGGGCGTTTTTGTTGGCCGAACAATGCATGGGCAGTACGCCCTGGCGGGGCAGGAGGTAGTTGCAGACGGTGAAGATCGACTTCTTCATTTCACCGGCGTAGTGGCTGCCGCCGATCAAAACCAGACGGCGGAGAAAATCCAGGATGATAAAGGCTTCGGATTTCGTGCCGTCGACGGCGGGATCGGCCTGGAAACCGGGAGCGCACAGCACGGTGAACTGTGGTTGTTCTGGCGGTTGCCAGCCGGTGTCCTCCGGGCGGATGAACAACTGGTGGACGAAGATGTTTTGCCAGGCAAACTCGTTGATGATGCGGACCGGCAGCGAGTAACGGCGGTCGGCACCGGCGAACCCGTCGAAGACAAATAAATCACGGCCGGCCAGGTAGGCGAGAACTTTGTTGTACAGGCCGTCGAAAACCGCCGGGGCGACGGATTGATTGTTCGACCACCAGATTTCATCGTGATACTGACTGTGATCGACGACAAACTTGTCGTTGGGTGAGCGGCCGGTGTACCTGCCGGTGGATACCCTCAGCGCCCCACTGTCGGTCAGCTGGCTGTTTTCACCGCGGGCCAGCGACATTTCCACCAGCCGGGCGACGGGGAGGTTACGGTAGATCTGGCGGCAGTGGCCGGCTGCCCTGAGGTCGGACAGAACATCGTACGGCATGATCTCCTCCTTACGGGTATTTTTCAACTGCACCTGACAGGATTATAGCAGAGGTTGAAGAATACATAAAGCCGGCGGCAAAATACGGAGACCGGTGCCGCGGGACGGTACCGGCAATGAGGATAGGGAGAGGGAAGTGACTAAGGCAACAGTTTATTTTTGCCCGGTATACGACGGGATTGAACCGGCTGATCAGGCTCAGAAAATGGCCCATCTGATCGACAGGGCGGCAATGGCTGAATTGATCAATCCCAGCGAATACGTGGCAGTGAAAGTTCATGTCGGGGAGAAAAACAACACCACCCACGTCCGGCCGGAGGTGGTGCGGGAAGTGGTGAGGGCAGCCCAGGACAAAGGCGGCCAGGTTTTCCTGACCGAGACGGCCACACTATACAAGGGCGAACGGGACAACGCCGTACGGCACATTCTGCACGCCGTGCGGCAGGGGTTTACTGTTGAACGGGTGGGGGCCCCGTTTATCATGGCGGACGGGCTGAACGGCAGTTCCGAAATAGAGGTGCAAATCGACAGCGGACAACTGCACAGGCGGGTGAAAATCGCCCGGGAGGCGGCAGTGGCCGATGTTCTGATCGCAATTTCCCATCCCACCGGCCACATGCTGTCAGGGCTGGGAGCGACGATAAAGAATCTTGGCATGGGTTTGGCCAGCCGGCAGGGCAAGTTGCGGCAGCACGCCGCGCTCAAGCCGGAAATCAGGCAACAGTCGTGCCGGCGTTGTGGAAAATGTTCGGAATGGTGCCCGGCCCGGGCGATTGGACCGACGTCAGGCGGCGGTTTTCAAATTGACGGATCGCAATGCATCGGCTGTGGGGAATGTGTGGCTGTCTGCCGGTTTGACGCAGTGAAATACGACTGGGGAGCAGATGCGGCCTTTATGCAGCGCAGCATGGCCGAGCACGCCCTGGCGGTGGTGGCTGGTAAGGGCGGCAAATGCATGTTTTTCAATGTAATGGTCAATATGACCAGGGACTGTGACTGTTTCGGTGTTGAACAAACCAAAATAATCGCCGACATCGGCATTCTGGCCAGTACCGATCCGGTGGCGGTTGACATGGCAGCCATCGATTTGACAGCCCGGGCCAATGGACGGTCGCTGGCTGCTCTGGCCTACGAACGACAGGACGCGATGATCCAGATCAACCATGCCGAGGCGATCGGCCTTGGCACAACCGACTACCGGCTGGTTACAGTCTGAGTGTTGCAACGGTGAGGACAATTCCGGACGCGAAATGCGGAGAATGAAAAATGGCTGATATGACGATTATTACCGGTGAACGGCTGGCCGGCAACGAGAATTTCGACAGCTGGGGCTGGATGACGATTGACAATGTCCGGATATCCGGCTCGCCAACAGTGCTGAGACAGGACTTCATGGCCTGGCAGGCTGAACTGAGCAAAACTTACGACAGCAACAGCATGGCCGCCCTGCCGAGGTTTGCCACTACCAAGGCGATGTTCAACACATTGGCCGCCATGCCCGATACCGAACAGCGGATGGCTTGGATGGCCAGAGTGCTGGCTTGGCGTGGGGGTACATACGTAAATTCGGCTTCTGACGTGGCCATGCACTGTGCGATAAGGTTTGCCGTGCCGGTGGGGGTCTACGATCGGGCGGCGGTCAGGGGAAGGCTGGTATGCGATATGGTATCCGGTATAGCCTACAC
>JAOAFP010000079.1 GCA_026416215.1 Negativicutes bacterium
CGTCAGGACACACACCGTGCGGTTCACTCATAACACTGACAGCGGGTCCCGATCAAACGAGTACCGCCATTTTCCTGACCCAGACTGTGCTACCGCCAGTTCTCGGTGAATCTCAGCCAGTTGATGCTGGTCGATGTCGAACAACAACACCTGTCCCCGCCAGTTTTTGTTTATTTTCTCAATCGGTGCCGGCATTGCCGGGCTAATACGTCCGCCCGAACACTGCCGGAACGGAGCAAGAACTCTCTCCACCGTCTGTCCAGCCAGACGGAAGTCATCGGGATTGCTGGCGCTGTAGGCCAGCTTGACCATACTGCTGACCGGCGGGTAGCCAAGTTCACGACGAAAAGCGATCTCGGTCCGGAAAAACTCACGATAATCGCCTTTAACTGCCGCGACCAGCGCATAATGTTCACAGTCATAAGCCTGGACCACCACCCGGCCGGGTTTTTCCGATCGGCCGGCCCGCCCGGCAGCCTGGGTTATCAGGGAAAACGTGCGCTCAGCCGAACGAAAGTCTGGTAGACCTAGCACCCCGTCGGCCGCAACAATGCCAACTGCCGTCACCGCCGGAAAATCGTGGCCTTTAGCCACCAGTTGGGTTCCAAGCAGTATCGAGAATTTCTGATTAGCAAAATCACTGAGGATCTTGTCCAGCAAATACCGCCGGGTTACGCTGTCGGCATCCAGTCGCCGCACTTCATCCTCACCTGCCAGTTGCTTTATTTCCTCCTCCAGCCGCTGGGTGCCACCGCCGAACCAGCGAATCCGCGGGCTGAAACACTGGGGACACACCCCTGGCAGCTGCTGGCGGAATCCGCAGTAGTGACAGGTCACGCCGGCCCTGTTCCCGACATGGTAAACCAGGGAAACGGCACAATTGGGACATTCAATTTTGTGGCCGCAATCACGGCAGATAATGAAAGTGGCATACCCTCGCCTGTTCAGCATGATTATTGCCTGCTCCCTCCTGGCCAGGACCCCGGTAATCAGGCTGGCCAGGGCTGGTGAGACAAGCTGCCGGTGACCGCTCTTCAGGACGGCCCGCATATCCACCAGCTGAATTTCCGGCGGTGGATAATTTTTCACCCTGCGGGCCATGGTGATCAGCCGGTAATCGCCGCTGGTCGCCCGCCAGTAGCTGGTCAGCGACGGGGTGGCACTTCCCAGAATCAGTGGCACCCCGGCAATACGGGCCCGTTGTTCGGCCACGGTTACAGCGTTGAAATACGGGTACTCTTCCTGTTTGTAGGAATGCTCGTGTTCCTCGTCCACTATAACCAGCCCCAGCTGACGGACCGGGGCAAACACCGCCGACCGGGCTCCGATGACAATAATCGCCTGTCCGGCCGACACGGCCCGTGCCGCGTCAAACCGCTCGCCCAGGGACAACCGGCTGTGCATCACCACCACCAGATCGCCGAACACCTGACGGAACCTGGCCACTATCTGCCCGGTAAGGGCAATTTCCGGCACCAGCACAATTACCTGGCGGCCGGAACTGGCCACGGCGGCAGCTGCTTCGATATAAACCTGGGTTTTACCGCTACCGGTTACCCCGTGCAGCAGCAGGGTCCGGTGGCGACCGGAGGCAACTGCCTCAATGACGGCCGCGACCGCCTGTTGCTGTTCGTGGCTGAGCACGGTAACCCGGTTGGCCGTGAGTATGGTGTGCGGCTGACGGCGCACTTCCGTCTCCAGCCTGATCAGCCAGCCATCGGCTACCAGCCGGTTCACCACCGCCCGGCTGATTCCGGCCGACGCCAGTTCGGAGTCGCTAATCTCACCTGCCCGCCTGATATACGACAGGGCGCGGGCCTGTGCCGGTTTTTTTCTCGCAAGCGCCTGTTCCTCGGCGACCAGGTGGGCTGAATCCGGATTGATTTTCCAGGCCGTCCTGGTTTTCGGCCGCCCGCGCTGGATAATTGTCCTTTCCATCCGGACATGTCCATGCCTCACCAATTCCGCCAGCACATCAGCCACCTTAGGGCCGAACCGGGCGAGTAGCTCCCGTCTACTCACCTTTGCCGGGATGGCCACGCAATCATAAACCGCTGCCAGACGCGGCGACCCGGGACGAGGACCGGCAACCCGGTAAAAAACCCCTAAATTCAGCCCCTTGCCGGTGGGTATGAATTGGCGCAGCGCCACAGCCGGCGGACAGAAGTAAAAATCGGCCAGCCAGCGAGCGGTGGCCAGCATTTCTTCATTAAACCACGGCCCATCGCCCACCGGCTCGATTATCGCCTTTAGCCTCCCGTCCGTCACCCGGGAATATTCACACCTGCCCACCACAATTCCTTCGACCACATTACCGGCCAGTGGTACCGCCACCCGCCAGCCGGTACCAATCATCGCCAGTTCATCAGGGATTATGTAGTCCAGCGCCTGATCAACCGCCTCGACCAGCACAGCCACCTGAGCCACCAGCACTTCAGTCTTTACCCTCAATCGCCAGTTTTCGGTATAATCCGGCATACGGGCAACCGGACGGCAACAGACAGAGAGCGCGGTCGCCCGCGCTCCTCCAATGGTCATTCATAAACCGGCTTCCCGTCTCAGCAATTCAGCCTTGTCAGTCCGTTCCCACGGCAAATCGAGATCGCTGCGGCCGAAATGCCCGTAAGCGGCTGTCTGTCGGTAGATCGGCCGTCGCAGATCCAGCATCCGTATAATTCCGGCTGGGCGGAGGTCAAAATGCCGGCTGACCAGTTCAGCTATTTTCCCCTCATCGGTTACAGCTGTGCCAAAGGTATCGATCCTTATGGATACCGGCCGGGCAACGCCAATGGCGTAGGCCAGCTGGAGCTCGCACCGCCGGGCCAGTCCGGCGGCAACAATGTTCTTGGCTACATAGCGGGCCGCATAAGCGGCTGACCGGTCGACCTTGGTCGGATCCTTGCCGGAGAATGCCCCGCCGCCGTGGCGGGCCATACCGCCGTAGGTGTCGACGATGATCTTGCGTCCGGTAAGACCGGCATCACCCTGAGGCCCGCCCACAACAAACCGGCCGGTCGGGTTGACGTATATTTTGGTGTCAATCAGTAGTCCGGCCGGTATAATCGGCTTAATCACCGCTTCGATGATGTCTTCCCTGATTCTAGCATTATCCACCTTGGGGCTGTGCTGTGAGGAAATAACGATGGCCTCGACCCTGACCGGTTTGTCATCTTCGTATTCCACTGTCACCTGGGTTTTGCCATCGGGACGCAGATATCGCAGCGTCCCGTCCTTGCGCACCCCAGCCATACGCCGGGCCAGCCGGTGAGCCAGCGAGATCGGCATTGGCATGAATTCGTCAGTCTCATCACAGGCATAGCCAAACATCATACCCTGATCGCCGGCGCCAATGGCGTCAATACGCTCCATCTCGCCGGACTTACCCTCCTGCGAAATATCCACGCCCATCGCAATATCCGGCGACTGCTCGTCAATCGAAACCAGAATCCCGCAGGTGTCGCAGTCAAAGCCGTATTTTGCCCGGTTGTAACCGATCTCGCGGATGGTCTGTCGGGTCAGGGCCGGTATGTCCACGTAGCAGTCGGTGGTAATCTCGCCGGCGATATGCACCTGCCCGGTAGTGATCAGCGTTTCACAGGCTACCCGTCCATTAGGATCCTTGGCCATAATCGCGTCAAGCACGGCGTCGGAGATCTGATCAGCCATTTTGTCGGGATGCCCCTCGGTTACCGATTCTGATGTGAAAAACTTGCGATGTAGACTCATAAATGCACATTCCTTTCTCAATTTTGTCATCCAAATCACTGAAAAACAAGGAGCACTCTCGGGAGAGTGCTCCGCCACCGATTCTCCCATCTGCCAAGACTGCCGGTCAGGACAACTTTGCTGGACTTGGCACCGTTTTGCATCACCGCAAGTGGTTGCCGCAGGTTCGCATGGTCAGGTCCCTCCCCCGCTCTTGATGGATTATTAACTTGCTTCCGGCCAGTCATACAACACGGTCGGCTGTTTTACAACGCCTGGCCGGTAAAACATCTTTTCCCTTAAATTTTATTTATTAGTTTCCCCGATTAGGCGTTGCCGTTCAAGTGCCCGGAAGAACGGCAAATACAACAGAAAGGCAATGACGATCGACGCCACTCCCCAGACCGCCGCCCGCCAGTCGCCGCCAGTCACCAGATAGTGACCGATTACCGGCGGGGTGGTCCACGGGATTGACACGAACGGTCGGCCGATAATGTTGAAGTCCATGAGCAGGAAGGTTGCGGCGGTAAGAACAAGAGGAGTGACAATGTAGGGGATCATCATCAGCGGGTTGAGCACAACCGGTACACCAAACGCCACCGGTTCGTTAATTTCAAAGCAGGCCGAGGGGAACGCGATCTTGCCGAGCTGGCGGAAACCGGCCTCCCGGCTGCGCAGCATCATCAGCACCAGGGCAAAGGTCGCACCAGTGCCACCAATGTTGATGAATATAGTCTGAAATCCGTAGGCCGTAATATACGGCAACGGCTGCCCGGCGGTTTGGGCCGTCACGTTAGCGCTGAGAAACTGCATTGCCACCGGCATAGAAATGGCCATCATCACGTTGTCACCGTGGATACCAACCGACCAGAGCAAAGATACAATCAGCACCATCAGCAAGAATCCAGGCAACGTGTTCAACGCCCCGACCACCGGCGTGAACACGGCGGTTATGATCTCGTTTATGTCCACTCCCAGTACATACCTGATCAACCACATACCGATCATCAGCACGGCAAACGGCGTGAGCGATGTGAACGAACGGGCCACTGCCTCGGGGACATTGTCCGGCAACCTGATCACCAGCCGGTGACGAATGAAAAACCGCTGTACCTCAACCACCACCAGCGCCACAATTATGGCAGTGAACAAACCATTGGCATCCAGCCGGCTCATGTCCAGGGTCATGTCTTCCACCTTGACCTGAAGCATGAAAAAAACCACCACTGCCATCAAAGCAGCGGCAATTGCATCGTTCTTATAGGTGCGGGCCAGATCGTAGGACATCCCCAGCAGGGCGATCACCGACAGACAGCCGAATGATGCCGTAACCGGAATAAGCAGCAGATTGCTGTAGGGAGCAATGATATCCTCCCAGCCGGGGACGGGCAGGAAATTAATGATCAAAAAAATGCTGCCGACAATAGTGAACGGCACAGTAGCCACCATCCCGGCCCGGATCGACATCAGGTATTTGTTTTCGGCCACCTTGGTCAGACCGGGAACGAGATAGCGTTCCATAAAGTTAATAAATTTATCCATTGCCTGCCTCCTTCTGTCTTGCCGCAACGATGTGGGCCAAATGTTTGATCACTTCCTTCGCGATCAGTATTTTTGCCCGCCGGGACAGTGTTATGGCCGTTCCGTCAGCCCGGCAGATAACCACTTGGTTTTCGTCACTGTCAAAGCCGCATCCCGGTTGCGAAACGTCGTTTATTACAATCATATCGAGATTTTTCCGCCGCAGTTTGTCCATGCCGTTTTCCAGAACGTTTTCAGTTTCAGCGGCAAATCCGACCACTACTGGCCGGCCGGCCGGCCACCGGGAAATTTCTTCGAGTATATCCGGGTTTTTTATCAGAGTCAGAGTAATTTCACCGGCCTGTTTTTTTATTTTTTGCCTGCATACCGCGACCGGCCGGTAGTCAGCCACCGCGGCAGCCATAACCACTGCGTCGGTCATCGCCAGGTTTGCCAGTACTGCATCCCGCATTTCCGCTGCCGTCTCGACAACCACTGTTCTGTGACAGCAGCCCGGCCGGACTTCCACTCCCCTGCCGGCGATAAGAACAACTTCTGCCCCCTGTGTCCGGCAACACTCAGCTATGGCAACGCCCATTTTCCCGCTTGAACGGTTGCCAATAAACCGCACCGGATCGATCGGTTCCCGGGTACCGCCCGCCGTTACCAACACCCGCCTGCCGGCCAGCACACCCGCTGTTGCCTCGCCATCGGCAATAAGCCTGCAAATTTCCGCAGCCAGGCACTCCGGTGCAGGCAGCCGGCCGACGCCGCTGTCGCCACAGGCCAGCCGTCCGCTGTCGGGCGGGATGATCCGGCAGCCGCGCCCGGCCAGAATCCTCAGGTTTTCCTGAGTTGCCGGATGATTGTACATATTGGTGTTCATCGCCGGGGCAAAAATTACCGGCGCACCGGTGGCCAGCAGCACCGTACTCAGCAGATCGTCAGCCACCCCGTGGGCAGCCTTGGCAATAACGTTGGCAGTGGCCGGGGCAACCATCACCAGTTTTGCCCGCTTGGCCAACCCGATATGCTCTGTGTGCCATGACCCGATATCCTGCCACATATCGTGGTAAACCGGCCGCCCGGTGACCTCCCTCAACAGCCGGGGAGTGACAAACCGACAGGCATTGGCCGTCATCACCACGTCGACCGCCAAACCTGACTTGGTCAGAAGGCTGGCCAGCTCCACGGCCTTATAGGCGGCGATCCCGCCGGTAATCCCAAGAAGTACTGTCCTGACAGTCCTATCGGTTGCGTTCACAGATAATCTTCCCACCGGCAATTTCTTCCATGGCCACCGACACTGCCTTGCGGGGAAGAAACTCTTCGCCGGTCTGATATTCAATCTGCATAAGCTCCCTGGCCCGCCTGGCTGCAAGCACCACCAGCGTGTACTTGTTGTCGATAATGTTGTTGAACGAATCAACCGGCGGATAGTCCACCGACTGTTTAACCGTCTGATGCGAATGTTGCTGCATGTACCCTCTCCCGTTACCGGTTAAATTTCCTGCAACCCGATATCCCCGTACTTGTAAAGGTGGTCAATCAGTCCTATATTACGCTCAACCTTTGCCCGCTCCGCCCTGATAATCGACTGAACACAGCCGATCGCGCTTTCCAGCGAGTCATTCACCACGATGTAATGG
>JAOAFP010000080.1 GCA_026416215.1 Negativicutes bacterium
CCCCGCCATAGTCCCTATGATCGGTAATCTGTGTCCGGATCACGTCGGCCAGCACCCGGCCGTTTCCGTCACAGACGGCAGCCGCCGTCTCGTCGCAGCTGGTTTCGATCGCCAGAATCATTGAACGGCCGTCACTTCTCACCGTCGACACCGCCATCCAGTGATAAATCCATGAGCAGGGCGTGCTCAGGCGGGTCGTCATAGTACCACGACCTGAGACCGACCTCTGTGAACCCCAGCGAGCGATACAGCGATACCGCCGGATAGTTGCCTTCCCGCACTTCCAGCCGCATTACCGAACAGCCTTTCACCCTGGCCCTGGCAATCAGTTCCCCGATCAGCATTTTGCCGATTCCACGCCGCCGGCACCCGGCTGCCACCACCACCGCCGTAACCTGCGCTTCCCCGGCAACCAGCCACTGCCCGGCAAATCCACAGATTTCACCCGTCGTTTTTTCCGCCACCAGATAATCGGCGAACGGCAGTTCCACCTCACGTGCCAGTTCCCGCTCCGACCAGCGGCAGCCGCGGGCGTGCCGCTCAATCTCGTACATTGACTTGACATCAGCCCCGCCGGCCCGACGCAGCCTGACCAGCGGCAACCCGGCAAAGGCTTTTTCCTCAGCGGCCGGACGCCTGACGTACAGAGGTGTCACCGACGCTTTAACAACCTTGCTGACGATCCACTGCTGCCGGTAGCGCCCCGCCAGTTTCAGCAGGTTGCCGGCCACGTCAACTGCTGCCAGGTCAAACACATCGCCCCCGCCGTCAATCATATTTCCGGACGGCAAAGTTGGCTGGTCGCATACTACCGCCACCCGTCCCGGGTGCGTATGTTCAGATAGTTGCCGGACTGCTTCCTGCCAGCTTATTGTCCGGGCCGGAACCACAGCCCGCCACTCGTCGCCGTCCCGGCGATAAAGGCTAAAAAAGCATTCCCCCCGCCCGGCCTCCCGGCAGCCCCCCCCCCAGCCGTAACCGTGACAGCCTTCAAGCAGTGCCCGTCCGGTCTCGACCGGCACCAACCTGCAGGACAGCCCGTAGGCTATCATTTTGGCAGCCGTGACACCAATTCTCAATCCGGTGAAAGATCCCGGACCGGTCCCGACCGCCACGCACTCCACTTCGTTACGGGCAATACCGGCCCCGGCCAGCAGATTATCCACAGCGGTGATCAGGCCGGCGGCATGTCCCTTCTCGGCATTGATTTCGGTCCGGACAGCCATAATGCCAGCACTGTCGCCAACAGCAATCCGTGCCTGCCGACCGGAAGTGTCAATCCCCAGAATGTAAGGTGTACTCATCAAGCAGTTCCCGCAGTCTGCGTTCCCTGGTCAGCCATCCCCGGCCAAGCGGCCGCACGGTCAGCATACGTCTCTGTCCTCCGCACACACGGATATCAATGTCCAGCCGCTCGCCCGGCAATAGTCCCGGATGTCTGTCACTCCATTCGATCACCGTTACCGCTGGCCCCCAGAATGCCCGGTCGTCCCAGCCGGTCTCACCCACCCCGTCCTGATCGTCCAGCCGGTAGAAATCACCGTGGATTAAAGTTATCTTCCCCCGGTATAAATTGAACAGAACATAGCTGGGACTTGTCACCGGTTCCACCACCGCCAGGCCGTTGGCTATGCCCTTGGTCAGCGTAGTTTTGCCAGCTGCCAGCCGGCCGGACAGCCCGACAAAATCGCCAGCCTGCAACAATTCTGCCACTTTTTCGCCTATCGACATCATATCCCGTTCGGTACGCGCCTCAACAACAAACGCCATAACCATTCACACCCCACCTGCAAGAAACCCCCTTCCGCCGGCGAAAGGGGGTTTCTTCAGCGCGCCTTGTCGAAATAGTCGCCAATGCCGCCGACAATCGCCCGGGCAAATTTCTCCTGTCCGCCGTCGGAATTCAGATACCGTATGTCCACCGGGCTGGAAATAAACGCAAGTTCAACCAAAACCGCCGGCATCCTGGTGTTTTTTATCACATAAAACCCGGCCTGCTGCACTCCCCGGTCGGCCAGATCTATATTACTGGCCAACGAACTCTCCACACAGCGGGCCAACAGCCCGTCATACCTGCTCTTCGGGTAATAGTAGGTGGACATGCCGTTGGCCGACGGATCGCGGAACGAGTTGCAGTGAATACTGATAAACACCGCTGCCCGGTTGCGGTTGGCAATACCCACCCGCGCCCCCAGCTCCTGGACTCCGCTGGCATTGCGGCCGTAAACGTCGACATCGGCATCACGGGTCATGACCACTTTGGCTCCGGCTGCCTGAAGTATCTTTCTGACCTTTCTGGCCACTGCCAGCGTAATGTCCGCTTCCTTTATCCCCGCCGGACTGATCGCCCCGGGGTCACTGCCGCCGTGCCCTGCGTCAAGCACAATGGTTTTGCCTCTTACTCCCGGACTGACGTCAAAGTCAGCCTTGCCGTTACCGCTCCCCTCCCCGGGGGTCAAACCCAAGTCAAGAACCAGGCGGAACGGCTTGTTGGCCACCGGGTTTGCGTCCAGAGCGAAAATGTTGTAATCGACCTCACCGTTTAGCCGGATCACCACCTTGCTCGAATCGCCGTCCGCCGACAGGGTAAGCTGCCGGGCAAATATTCCGTCGAGCTTCTGAGTTTTTGCCACCGCCCGCGCCGCGGTTATGCCGCTGAAGTCAATAATCAGCTGGGGGACGTCACCGGTCGAATAAATATCCTTAAAATCGCGCTTTTTGATCGGAGCCGACAGATCAAACACTATCCGCAACCGCTTCTGATCGTCAACCGGGCTTTTGATGATCGACCATCTTACGGCTGTTATCTGAGCCTTGGCGGCGGCAGCCGTCCGGCCGGCTGCGGTCAGTACCAGCAGAAACACCAGACCGAACACTGCCAGACATATTCTGCCATTTGATAATTTCATGACAGTCACTGACGCTAAGACTCCCTGATCTGGGAAATGGCCGTGGGAATGGCCAGCCCGATGTCACCGGCCAAAATCACTGCACTGTTGGTGCTGGCGATTTCTCCGGCCAGACCGTGAGCGTAAACAGCCGCCACCGCCGCTGACTCACCATTCAGTCCCTGGGCGATCAGGGACGCGATCATTCCGGTCAGCACGTCTCCCGAACCACCGGTAGCCATTTGTTCATTACCGCTGCTATTGATGTAAACCCAGCCAGCCGGCGTGGCCACCACCGTCGGCGCCCCCTTCAGCACCACTGTGACCTGCCAGGCAACAGCTGCCTTGCGGGCAATCTCAACTCGATCGGCATTGACTTCGGCCGCGGTGGTCCCCAGCAGCCGGGCCATTTCACCGGGATGGGGAGTTATGACAATCGGAAACTTGACCGTTTTCAGCATATCCATCTGCCCAGCCAGGATGTTGAGGGCGTCAGCGTCAATAACCAGCGGCACTGTGCACTCTTTGATCACCGACCAAACCAGCAGGGCAGTCGAATCCTCCTGACCTATTCCCGGGCCAATGGCCAGCACATCGCTACCAGCCATCAGTTCGCGGGCTCTGTCCAGTCCTTCCAGTCCCAGCACGCCGCTACGCCCATCAGCCAAAGGCACGATGACTGCTTCGGTAATCTTGCCGGCCAATACATCACAGATCCGGTCAGGTGCGGCCAACCGCACCAGTCCCGATCCGGTGTACATCGCTCCCAGGGCGGTCAGGGCTGCTGCCCCGGCCATACCGCGCGATCCGGCAATCACTGCCACCCGCCCACACTTACCCTTGTGGGCATCAGGAGGACGAACCGGCCAGATATCGCGGACCTCAGCCAGTCCAGTAAGCTCGGTCTGGAACTCGACACTGCGCAGTAAAGACGCCGGCAAACCTATGTCGGCCACCCGCCAGTCCCCGGCATAACTGGCCGCCGGATATAACAACAGACCAAGCTTGGGCAGCGACATGGTAACGGTGGCCACCGCCACCACCGCCATATCATCAACCCTGCCGCTGTCAGGATCGATCCCGGAGGGAACATCAATTGCCACCACCATTTTCCCCGATGAATTGATCATGTTTATCGCCCTTGCGATCCTAGGCTCAATCGCACCGCGAAAGCCGATGCCGAATATAGCATCGACAACGCAGTCGGCCAGCATCAGCCCCAGCCGAAATTTGTCAAAGTCCTGCTCGCTTTCTATGTTGATGAAATCAATGCCCATAAGTTCGGTGACATCGAAATTGCTTTTGGCATCAGCCGCAAGCTCGGCCGGTGGATACAGCAGGAAAATTCGCACCTCGGCCCCGCGGTTGGACAAATGGCGGGCGGCAGCAAACCCATCACCGGCATTATTCCCCTTCCCGGCCACAATGCACACCCTTTTGCCCCGGGCATCACCAAGCAGTTCAACCACCTGATCGGCAACCGCCACAGCGGCATTTTCCATCAACACGATGCCGGGTATGCCAAAGTCTTCGATCGCTGCCCGGTCAATAGCCAGCATCTGTTTAGCAGTTACAACCTTCATAACCTATTCTCCCAGTAGAATTACCTGTGCCACCGCTAGTTCGCGGGTATGGGACCACGACATCCACACCTCGCTCACCCTCATTTCCCTGAGCTTTAACACCAGACCGCCACTGGCGACCAACCTGGGCTTACCCCGATCATCATTGACGACTTCAGCGTCATGCCAGCTCATCCCTGGCCAGGCTTGCCCGCAGGCTTTAAACACCGCCTCCTTGGCCGCCCAGCGCGCAGCCAGTGACTGATATTGCTGGCAGCCCCGCCGCTGGCAGTACATCCGTTCCCCGGCGGTAAATACCCGTGCGCAGAATCTAACGTTGCCGGCCGCCCGGCGGATTCTCCCGACCTCTACGGCATCCACTCCCAAGCCCAGTATCCGCATTTCCCTACCTGATGACTCCCCCGGCACAAACCACGGCACTAAAAAGATCACTGAAAGCACAGAGTTTGCTGACCAGCCGATGGTCAAAAACCCCACTCTCCGACGATGCAAAAGCCACAACACCTACTGCCCTTCCCCCAACTTGCAGCGGGAGTGCGAGTATTGATTTCAAGCTACTGCCAGCCACCGGGTTCTGCTCAATCAGCTCGACTGAGTTCTGCAGATACAGACTGCCGGTTACACTGGTTATGAACTTGATTTCAGCTTCATTGTCCGTGGTCAGACCAATGTTGTCGACAATATTCACCTGCTGGTTTGCTGAACTGTGGATTGCCAGCCAGTAAGCCGAGCCTTCAGGTAAATAGCTCTGGAGGATTAGTCCGGCATACTTCCTTATAATCTTCAGACAGTTGTCGGTTCGCTCCACCAGTTTAAGTCCGTCTCTGACGTCGCAGCAAAAATCGTATCCAGTGTAAACTTCCCCGGCCAAAGCTGTCTTTTCGCATTCCATTCCGACAAGATGGGACAATACCGCTGCCATCACCTGCGCCCGCTCGCCGCCAAACACCCAGCCGATCGTCTCCCCTTCGGCCACAACGGCACAAAGCAGCGCATCACGCACTCCTTTGGCTTCCGGCCGGTCACCTCCAACCAGCCATGCCCCGTTTTTATCCTTGATCATCACGGGCATAGCGGTTTCTTTGGCCAGCTTGTTCAGCAACTCGCGCACTTCCGGCTTATCGACCACTTTTTTCAGTCCAACTGTCATTTTCTCTCCCTCACCGCGGCCGATACGGCGACATCGGCAACCTCCCGCGGCCAGTCGCGGACCAATTCAACCGTAACGCACTGATTATAGCAAATACCGGTTACCATGCACAACTGCCGGTTGTCCGTCCGGGTCGGGCAAAAGGGTCAAGTCCGTAAAATTGTCGCCGTCTCGCACCATGCACCCTCAGACCCGCAGGTTGGCGACATAAAAATCGGGGAACACCGCCCGATGTTCCCCGAAAACCCAAACTGTGCCGCCCTGGCCGGTTCTGACGGGCCGCAGCCTTTCAGCGGCTAGTCAGTTCGTTTTTTGGCCCACAGCGACGGCAGGACAAACAGCAGCATTACGGCTGACGCTCCCAACCAGAATCCAATGATGTCGTCAAAATTGTACACTGTCTTACCGTCAACCACCTTTTTGGCCGCATCCATCAGGATCCCGTTGACAATATCCTGGACCATCGCCCCGATATAGGCCAGAAGGCCGATGGTTCCCATAGCCGCGCCGGCTGCCTTGGTCGGGGAAAGTTCAACCGCCAGCAACCCGCCGATGAAGCAAAGCAGTACACCCAGCGAAAAACCAAACCCTCCCAGCATAAAGGTTGAATAAGTAATATTACCGGCCGGGGCAAAGCAGAACAGCGCCAGGAACACGATGAGCAAAATGCTGAACAGAACCGTGGTCAGTGCTGAGCGCCCACGGAATATCTTGGTCGCGATAAAACCCGATGCAGCCGAGCCCAGGGCTCCCATTATCGGCGTGACAGCCAGAACGCTACCGGCCGCCACCAGCGACAATCCCTTGGTTTCCTGCAGAAAGATGATCCCCCAGCTGTTTATTGCGTACCGGACTATTCCCATACACGATGCACTGATGCCGATCAGCCACACATAGGGGTTCTTCAGCACCAGTTTCTGCGCTTCCCAGATGCTCAGCTCGGATTTTGCCTTTTGCTCGGGGGGACGCTCACCTTTGTAGTCAATAACGCTGGGCAACCCGTAAACCTGTGGGCGGTCGTACATGAACTTGTAGACCAGGTACGCCCCGACAATACCAGTAACGCCGGCCCAGGTAAAGGCCGACTGCCAGCCGAACTTGCTGACCACGATCGCCGTGCCGATAAAGGTAACCGCCTCACCGACATAGTGCGAAATGCTCCACACCCCATACCTCACAC
>JAOAFP010000081.1:0-6509 GCA_026416215.1 Negativicutes bacterium
TTTCGGCGGATTTACCCTTGTTGAAATGCTGGTTAGCCTGGTGATTATCGGTGTGGTTTCCACCGTGGCGGTCATTGGCATACGATCAACCCAGGCCAGTCGCGATCTGGCGGCGGCAGCAGCCCGGCTGGAACAGGATTTGCGCTGGATGCAGCAGGTGTCGATTAACGGCAATGGAGTGATTGACGGGCAGCCGCTGCCGCGGCTGGTGTTCAATAATGCGGCAGTGGGTGGTGGATGGTTTATAACTGTAAACGGCAAAGTTGTCCGGGATTATAAATTTAACGCCAATATCCGGACCAGCGGCAACCCACAGCCGCTTACCTTTCAGACTGACGGCCGCCCGCCGGGCGGATATCCGGCGATAGTCCTGCAGAACACCAAGGATGTTAAGATGATTAAGAAACTGGTTATCGAGCCGATGACCGGCCGGGTCAGGATTACTGATCGATAGCGTGCATTTAATTAAAATGGCGAATGCGGGACGTAATTGTAAGGGTGGACTGACGCTGGTAGAAGCGGTGGCGGCTATTTTCCTGGTGGGGGTGGCAGTGGTGGCATTCAGTGCTTTTTTTGTCAACCTGGCAGCAAAAAACCCCAAGACCGGAGCTGGTGAGCTGGATATAGCAGCCTGGCAGCTGGCGCAGGGCCAGGTTGAGCTGCTGAAGATTTGGGATGATGCTGACTGGCAAGCCAGACTGCCCTTGTCACAGACTGGAACGGCGGCCCTTCGGTGCCAGTTGAACGGACAGAAAAAAGATACGGCCCCGGCCACGGCTAACAGCAATCGCTGCACGGTGAACGGTGTGACTTATACGGTGGACACGGTGGCTCAGAGGGTTAGCGCCGGCAACAGGACGATTAGGGTAACGGTAACTGTTACGTGGCCGGTGGCACCTTCGTCCAACCCGGTTCAGTTAACAGCTTTCTACTGGCATTGATTATGAGGCCGGTTTGGTGGACTGAAATTAAAGACCAGGGGCTGAGCCTGGTCGAAGTGGTTGTAGGGATGGTAGTGACGGTAGTTTTGCTTGCCGGACTGGCAACCGTGCTAAATGTGGCCTACCGTGCCGGTGACAAGGTTGTTGTCGGTCAGACCGAGGCTGTCCAGACCGCCCGTTATGCCGCTGATACCATTACCCGGACGTTGCAGATGGCGACCGGCTACAAAATAGATGCTGACGGTCTGGGTATAACTTTTGACGGCGAAGGAGGCACCGGCTGTCGGCTTTACATTGACCGGACAAATTACTGTTTGTATTACAAAACTCCGGGCAATGTTCCCCAGCCGGTGGCCGGCGACTTGCAGAGCGGCGCCCATAACACGGTGATCAACCGGATGAATGAGCCACTATTCAGCTGGTTCAATGGTCCGGACAGCGATGCCGTGCTGATTAGGATCATAGTTACGGACATTGGTAACAGCGCCAATCCGGCAGTACTTGCCGACGGGCAGCCGGTGTACGGAGTTCAGACCGCTGTCGTGTCGCTGGTCCGCCACTATGTAAGGTAACTTATCCCGCCCTGTAAACATTGAGCCGCACTGTTACCGGCAGGGCGGTGACTAGGGGAAATGACGGGCTACTTTTTGACAACTGACCGTCTATTTGTTAGAATTCTTTCCGTTGATGCTTCCTACCCGCTCAGTAAGGTCTCAAACCCGTTAACGGTACCGATTCTGGCGAGTAATCTTAATGGAGTAAGAGGAGGAAAGGTTTTTATGTATGCCATTCTCAGTACCGGCGGCAAGCAGTACAAGGCGGCTGTCGGAGATGTCCTGACGGTGGAAAAAATCGATACACCTGAAGGAGATATGGTTAAGCTTGATCAGGTCATGACTATTGTCAGGGACGACCAAGTAATCGTCGGTCGACCGCTGGTGGATTCAGCCAGTGTCAGTGCTCGGGTTATCGAACACGGTAAAGGTAAGAAAATCCGCATATTAAAGTATAAGGCAAAGTCGAACTACCGGCGGCGGATGGGACATCGTCAGCCTTACACCAGGCTGCAGGTAGAGAGTATTGACTTCTAGCCTGGGGAAGCTGGCCTAACGGGTGATCCGTGACCGAGGTAACTGTGTATCGTCGCGGCGACGGCCGGCTGATTGGGTTTGAGGCCAGGGGACATTGTGGATTCGCAGCCCGCGGTCAGGACATAGTCTGTGCGGCGGTGTCGGCGATAATGAATACTGCGGTGTACGGAGTGGTTGAGCATCTCGGCAAGAAAGCTGAGATTAGTTATGGAAAAGATGCGGAAATTGATTTCTGGCTGACTGATTCACCGGACGAGCGAAGCGACGCAGTCCTGGCCAGTATGGAGCTGGGGTTGCGGCAGGTGGCGGATCAGTATCGCGGCTTTGTACGGGTGATGAGTGGCCGGAAGAGTCAGTGACCGGACATTTTATGACAGTGACTGGATTGGGGGGGATTAAAAATGAAACTTAAGTTTGATATTCAGTTTTTTGCTCACAAAAAAGGGGTTGGCAGCTCGCGCAACGGCCGGGACAGCCACTCGAAACGTCTGGGAGTGAAAAAACAGGACGGCGAACTGGCGGTGGCCGGCAATATTCTGGTCAGACAGAGGGGAACGAGGTTCCACCCAGGGGCCAACGTGGGTATCGGTAAAGACCACACCCTGTTCGCAACTACGACCGGACGGGTAAGGTTTGAAAAGCGTGGTCGCGACGGGCGGCAGATCAGTGTTTATCCACTTGAACAAGTGGTCTGACTTCGTTTTGACGGCAGAACGCCTGTGATTGCTCACAGGCGTTTTTTTTAGGGGGGTTGAAGATGTTTGTCGATCGGGCAAAAATATCGGTAGCGGCCGGAAACGGCGGTTCAGGAATGTCATCCTTCCGCAGGGAGAAATTTGTCCCCCGTGGAGGCCCGGACGGTGGGGACGGCGGACGTGGGGGCAACGTTTATGTGCGGGCCGACAAAAATATCAACACCCTGATTGATTTTCGTTACCGGCGCAAATTCAAAGCCGGCAACGGAAGGAACGGTCAGCCGGCAACCAAGACCGGCGGCGACGGACAGGACTGCGAGATAGCTGTCCCGGTTGGCACGATGGTGTTCGACGCCGACACCGACCAGCTTATCGCTGATTTGGTCAGTGATCAGCAAACGGCACTGGTGGCCAGGGGAGGACGCGGGGGACGCGGCAATGCCCGGTTTGTTTCCAGCACTCACCGGGCGCCAACCCTGTCCGAACATGGTGAACCCGGAGAATCCAGGGAACTGCTACTGGAATTGAAACTGTTGGCTGATGTTGGTCTGATTGGATTTCCCAACGTTGGCAAGTCGAGCATTCTAGCCCGGCTGACCGCAGCCCGGCCGGAAATAGCTGATTATCACTTTACCACGCTGACGCCGGTACTTGGCGTGGTCAGCCTGGGAGATGGGAATAGCTTCGTAATTGCTGATATCCCGGGCCTGATTGAGGGGGCTCACACCGGCCGGGGACTGGGGTTTGAATTTTTGCGCCATATCGAGCGAACCCGAGTGCTGGTACACGTTGTCGACGCGTCGGGTAGCGAGGGGCGCGATCCGGCGGATGACATTGTCACGATAGGTAATGAGCTACAAAGCTACAGCCGGGATCTGGCCAGTCGCCCCCAGATCATTGCTGCCAACAAATCCGATCTGTCGGTTGACCAGGAGATCAGGGCACGCATCATCGAACGTTCCTATAAGATTGGGGCAGAGTGTTACTTTGTGTCTGCAGCTACCGGTTTCGGTATGGCCGAACTGGTGGCGGCTATCTGGCGGAAGCTAACCGAACTGCCGGTGGATGAACCGGTTGTAGTCCACGCATCCGTCGCGGAACGACAGGATAGGAACGAACCGGCAACGGTCATCACCCGCAACGAGTCCGGACATTTTGTCGTCAGCAACAGCCGTCTGGAAAAACTGGTTTTCATGACTAAATTCACTGATGACGAGGGGTGGCGACGGTTTCAACAAATCTGGCAGTCCATGGACATTGAGCGGGAACTGAACGCAAGGGGAATCCGTGAAGGCGACATTGTCGTGATCGCCGGGAGAGAATTTGAGTATAGGCAACAGGCGGCGAAAAATGTGGACTGAGATTATTGTGGCGGTTAGCCGTCTGGCTGAGGACGCAGTGTGCGGCATTATGGACGATCTTGGCTGCACAGGCCTGACGGTGGATAATCCGGCGGCCAGCCGGGAATTGCGCGACCGGGTTCAGGCCGACTACTGGTCTGTAGACACCTGTGATGGTGATATCATCAACATCCGGGGGTTCTGGCCGGCAGGATCCGACGGCCGGGAAATTACGGCCCAAATCGTCAGCCGTTGTCACCAGCTGGCCGGCTTCGGTCTTCAGACAGGGGATGTTTCGGTCAGGGCCGGCGTTATTATCGAGCAGGACTGGCTCAGGGTCTGGCGGGAAAGCTGGCAACCGGTTCCGGTTGGTGACCGCCTCCTGATCTGGCCAGGCTGGAAGGAAATACCGACTGTGGGCGTAAACGAAAAAGTCATTATAAGAATTGATCCGGACATGGCGTTCGGGACCGGAGATCACCCCACCACCAGAATGTGTCTTACAGCAGTTGAACAGATGGTCAGTCCGGGATGCGAGGTGTGGGATGTGGGTTGTGGATCGGGAATACTGGCAATTGCTGCCGCACTGCTGGGTGCGGGACGGGTCAGGGCGGTGGACAACGATCCAGCAGCCCTTGCCGTAGCCCGGGAAAACGTCAGACGCAATGACGTAAGTCAAACTGTCGAAGTCAGACGGGGCAACCTGGTGACCGGTATGGCAGGGAAGGCCGATTTGATTTTCGCCAATCTGTCTGCTGACGCTGTTATCGCGCTGGCCGGTGCAGCCGGCGGTCACCTGCTGGCCGGCGGCCGGCTGGTGGCCAGCGGCATTGTTGCCGAAAGGTGCAGGGAAGTTGTCCAGGCGATGGTGGGAGCAGGGTGGACAATTTTAGAAATTGAACAGGACAGCGGCTGGACGATGGTGGTGGCGGGAAGGAAATATGCGGCAACTGCTGGTTGAGGGGAACTGGGCCGCAAACCATACAGTCAATATAACCGGTGGCGATTTCCACCACCTGGTTGTGGTATTGCGCCGGCGGCCGGGAGATACGGTCAGTCTGACAAATGGTCGAGGCCGGACCGGCCGGGCGAAAATAGCCAAGATTAGCCGCAGGGAAGCCGCCCTTGTCATCGAAGCGGTCAGGGATGCGGACGCTGGGGATAGGAGCAAAATCGTGTTGTGTCAGGCGGTTTTGCCGGCTGACCGTTTTAATTTTGTCGTAACCAAGGCGGTGGAGATGGCGGTGGACGAAATTTGGCCAGTTGTCTGCGAACGGTGTACAACGAGGGCGGTTTCCCTGTTGCGGGCACTGAAGGCGGCCAAGACTGCCGTTGAACAAAGCGGAAATCCGTTTTTGCCGGTTATTGCCCCAGCCCAGCCACTGGAAGCGGTCTACTCGGCTATTCCCGACCACGATTTCGTGGTAGTAATGCACGAACATATTGTTTCCAGCCGCAATGACTGGCGAAAGGTAAACCCAGCCAGGAGAAATATATGGCTTTTTGTCGGACCCGAGGGTGGATTCACTGGAAAGGAACTGTCAGTCCTTATGCAGGGACGGGTGGCGGTATGCAGCGGTTATCTTGGTCCAACCGTGCTAAGATCGGAGACGGCGGCAGTGGCGGCCACGGCGGTAGTCAGCCATTTACTGGGGCGGTACGGCTAAAATGGCTGCAAATCTGGTCGACGTCGCGTTCTTAAGCCTTGGGTGCAAGGTAAATCAGGTTGAAAAGTCAGCCTGGCAGTGCCAGATTGAAAGGAACGGTCGCTACCGGGTGGTTGACTACCGGTCGTCTGGCAGCCAGCCGCAGGTTGTGGTTGTAAACACCTGTGCAGTGACCGCCACGAGCGCAAAAAAGTCTCAGCAGCTTATTAACCGGGTAAGGCGGGAAAATCCAGCCGCCCTGATACTGGTAATGGGTTGCTGGGGCGAACTGATCCGCCAGCAGCGGCAGTTTCAGCCCGCCGTCGGCGATGACTGCCGGCTGTGGTACATCGGTAATTATGGCAAGCACCGCCTCGCCGAGACACTGGATAAGCTGTTGGCCGGAGTACCGGAAACGGACCGGCCGGACCGGCGCCGGTCGGTAGAATATGACGAGCTGGGTTATTCGCAGTTTCCCGGCCGAAAATCCAGAGCTTTCGTCAAAATTCAGGACGGTTGCGACTCAGGTTGCACCTACTGTATAATCCCCCGGTTGCGTGGAAATTCCCGGTCGCGGTCGGCCGAAGCGATACTGGCCGAGGTGGGGAATGCTGTGGCCAGGGGATACGGGGAGGTAGTGATTACCGGCATTAACATCGGCCAGTACTACGATCACGGGCGAGACTGGCACCTGGCTGAACTTCTGAATTCGATCTGTGGGCTTCCCGGTGAGTTCAGGGTGCGGCTGGGGGCGCTGGAGGTAATGGAAATCAGCGAGGGACTACTTTCTATGTTT
>JAOAFP010000081.1:6519-6759 GCA_026416215.1 Negativicutes bacterium
TGCAGAGAATGGGACGAAACTATACCCGCCGGGCAGTTAAAGATCTTCTGGCGAAAATTTGCCGGCAGCGACCGGACATGGTGTTTACCGCAGACCTGATCGTCGGCTTTCCTGGGGAAAGCCACAGGCAGTTCATGGCTACCCTTGAGCTGGTAAGGGACCTGGGACTGGCCGGCTGCCACGTTTTTCCGTTTTCGCCGCGCGAAGGAACGGTAGCAGCCACTCTGGACGGGCAGATAC
>JAOAFP010000082.1 GCA_026416215.1 Negativicutes bacterium
CGGAGATGTGTATAAGAGACAGGCCCTGTACGGGCTGGCCCCTGCTATGGACGCAATTATGGCCATTGCCCGCCGCTACCGGCTGGCGGTGATCGAGGATGCCGCCCAGGCCTATCTGTCCAGCTACCGGGGGCGGCTGGTGGGGACGATAGGCGACATGGGCAGTTTCAGCCTCCAGAGCTCGAAACACATAACCAGCGGCGAAGGGGGCATCGTCATCACCGACAACCCCGACTACGCCCTGGCGGTCAGGCGGTTTGGCAGCCTGGGATACGCTGCGGTTGGCGCCGGACAGGGCAAAATCAGCAAGGAGGCCATCCAGGATCCTGGCTATGCCCGCCATCTGACGGTGGGCTGGAACTACCGGCTGCCAGAGCTGTGCTCAGCGGTGGCCCTGGCCCAGTTTGAGCGGATCGATGAGCTGGTCGAACGGCGGCGGCAGGTGGCCGGTCTGTGGCAGCAGGCAGCAGCCGGCTGCGACTGGCTGCGCCCGCAGGCAGAGCCGGCCGGCTGCCGGTCTTCGCACTGGACGTGGGCGGCGGTGTTGGAGCACCACCGGCTGGACTGGCGGGATTTTTACCGGGCCTTCCGCGATAACGGCGGCGACGGGATTTACGCTGCCTGGCGGCTGACCTATCACGAACCAGCATTTGCCGGTCTGGGTCCTGGCCAGCCGCCCTGCCCGGTGGCCGAGTATTTGCAGCCCCGCCTCCTGCAATTTAAGACCAACTACTGGCGGTGGGAGGAAGCTGAACGCCAGGCCGACATTTTGCAACAGACCATTCGCCGGCTGGGGTGAGCGCATTTTGCCGCTTGATGCGATGTGGTATAATCTTTCAGCGTGACCGGAATGGGAGGGGCTGATTTGGGATCTGACGCCGGATGCAGGCTGGTGCTGGACGGCTTCGAGGGGCCGCTCGATTTGCTGCTGCACCTGATCGAGCGGCAGAAGGTGGCGATCGACGAGGTGTCGCTGGTGGCGGTCACTGACCAGTACCTTGAGTATCTGGCTGGCATGGGGCAGTTTG
This sequence comes from Negativicutes bacterium, assembly GCA_026416215.1. Lineage (GTDB taxonomy): Bacteria > Bacillota > Negativicutes > SKW292 > SKW292 > SKW292. The sequence continues at coordinate 1,029 of JAOAFP010000082.1, forward strand.
ACATTGAGGTGGCCAGCGAGTTTCTGTTGGTGGCGGCCACCCTGCTGAAGATCAAGTCGCAGGCCCTGCTGCCGGCTCGGCGGCAGGAGCCGGAAGCCGAACAGCTGACGGACGAGATGAAGAAGAATCTCGTCGACCAGCTGATCGAGTATAAGTGCTACAAGCAAATCGGCCAGTGGCTGGAAGAATGTGGCGAGCGGCGGGGCCGGCAGGTCACCCGGCCGCCTCTTGTTCTGCCGGTGGAATATGTTTTGCCGCGTGGACTGGATGTCCGGCTGTTGACCCAGGCTGCAGCGATGATCTGGCAGCGGCAGACCCGTCGGATGCCGCTAACCATCGACCGCGAGCAGTTCAGTGTCCGGGCCAAGATCAGGCAGATTGCCGCCCTGCTGCGTGACCACAGGCGGGAGCTAAGCCTCAGTCAGTGTCTGGAAGACAGTCAAAGCCGCGGCGAGCTGGTGGCGACGTTTCTGGCGGTGCTGGAGCTGATCAGGCTGCGGCGAGTGACGGTGCGGCAGGAGCGGGCGTTTGCTGAGATTTACCTAAGGTGGCGGCCGACGAACAAACAAGGGAAGACAGAAACGGAAGATGAGACTTACTGAGCAGCAGGCCGGTTTCCTGGCAGTGCTGTTTGCCGCCGGCGACCCTCTGCCGCCGGCCCGCATTGGTGAAATACTGAATTGTGACGGGCAGGAACTGGCTAAGCTGCGCGAGGAGAGCCTGGCGGCGTGGCAGCAGCTCAACCTGCCGCTGGCGGTGACCGAGGCGGCCGGTGGCTGGCAGCTTTGTCTGGCTCCTGACTTCCTTGGTCTGGTTGACGGCCTGAGGGAAAGGGCTGAAGGAAGGCTGAGCGCGGCGGCGCTGGAAACGCTGGCGATCATTGCAGTCCGCCAGCCGGTGACCAGGGTGGAGATCGAGGCCATCCGCGGGGTGAAGTCCGAACGGGTGCTGGCCAGTCTGTGTGAACGGGGTCTGATCGAGGAGGCGGGACGGAAGGATGAGCCGGGGCGGCCGATTCTCTATGCCACCACCCGGGAATTCCTCGTCTGTTTCGGGCTGAACAGCTGTGATGATCTCCCGCCGCTGACCTTGCCGGAAGGGAAGGAAAGTGACAGTGGCTGACGCAGTAATGCTGCTGGCGGTGGCGGTCCCGGTGCTGCTGGCAGTGGTGCCGGTCCGGGCCGGGGTGATCTGGGAAGCCGACGATGTGGGAATAAAGCTTCATTTCAGCCTGATGCTGGCCGGACTGACGGTTTATCGCCGCCGGAAAGCCAGCTACCGTAATTTCGGTAACGCCAGCCGGTGGTGGCTGACGGTCAGAACCGGGCTGGAGGGGCTGGGGCGGAAAGACTGGCAGCCGCTTGGTGAATACGGGATGGCAGTCGGCCGGTTTTTTCGCCGGCACGGGCTGGCGGTGGCCCAGGTTACAGCCCTGGTGGCATTTCAGCTGGGCCTGGGGCGGTTAACGGTCGAGCGGTGGCGGTGGCAGACAAAACTGACACTGACCAACCCGGCTCTGGCCGGCATGGTCTGCGGCGGACTGTGGGCGACAAAAAACAGCCTGTGGGCGGCGGCCCGGGCGGTATGCGGCCGGACGTCGGAGGCCGACTTTGGCGTCGTGGCCCAGACTGGTGAACACGGCCGGTTCAGCGACCATATGGAACTGTTGGTCGGCTGGCGGCTGGGCTGGCTGTTGCTGGCAGCAGTCGTGCTGGCAGTTAATCTGGCAAGGGAAGGAGCAAGGGAAAAATGGCACAGGATTCGATGCAGTCGCTGATCAGTTCGACTCTCAGCAGCATGCGCGGGGTGATGGATACCCGGACGATCATCGGCGATGCGATTGTCGCGCCCGACAAAACAGTGATCCTTCCGGTGGCGAAAATTGCACTCGGGTTTGGACTGGGCGGACACGCCCAGGGCCGGCATGAGGGGAATTTTGCTGGCGGGGCCGGGGGGGCGGCTACGGTCAAACCGGTAGGCTTTCTGGTTTGCACGCCCGATTCGGGGGTGCGGTTTCTGTCGGTGGATAGCGGCAGCAATTTGCCGGACCGGATTATCGATCTGATGCCGTCGGTCATCGCCAAAATCCAGGAACTGGTCAGACAGGTGTGCGGCAGCGACGGCAACGGCAGCAACGCTGACAATGACAGCGACTGCAGCTTTGGCGGAAAAAAAGACGGCGGGGTGGCAGAAGACAGCAGTGATTAAAAAGATGGTGCTGCTGGTACTGGCGGCTGTCCTGTCAGGTTGGCCGGCCGGGCTGGCCCAGCCCGCTGTCGGACCGGTTACCGCCCAGTCGGCGATCGTGATGGTGGCAGCCACCGGGGAGGTGTTGTGGGAAAAGGACGCCGATACCAGGCGGCCGCCGGCCAGCACGACCAAGATCGTCACCCTGCTACTGGCCCTGGAAAACGGCAATCTCGACGATGTGGTTACGGCCAGTCAGACGGCCAGCCAGACCGACGGGTCGTCAATCTGGCTGGAACCAGGGGAAAGGCTGACCCTGCGCCAGCTGTTATACGGACTTATGCTGCTGTCGGGGAATGATGCGGCTGTTGCCATATCCGAACACATAAGCGGCAGTTCGGCTGCCTTTGCCAGGCTGATGACCGACCGGGCCCACAGTTTGGGGGCGGTCAGCAGCAATTTTACCAACCCCAACGGACTGCCTGACGACAACCATTACACCACCGCCCGCGACCTGGCTGTGCTCACTGCTTACGGTCTCAATCACCACCCGGAATTCCGGCAGATCATGGGGACCAGGGAAACCACCATCCCTTGGCATGGCAAGACCTTTCAGCGCGAACTGTACAACGAAAACAAGCTGTTGTGGCGGTACGACGGGGCAAACGGCGGCAAAACCGGCTACACCGACGCAGCCGGCCCCTGTCTGGTGGCTACCGCCGAACGAAACGGCGTCCAGCTGGTAGCGGTGGTGCTAAACTGCGAGGATATGTGGCAGGACGCGGTAAATTTGCTGGATTACGGCTTTGACCGGACCAGCGCAAAAAAGTTCTTCGACGCCGGCGGCTGGCGGCAGGCGGTGACGGTGACCAATGGTTACCGGCCGACGGTAAGTCTGCGGGCGGCTGACGACATCGTCGTGCCGGCCCAAAAAGACGGGTCGGACGCCGGCGACTTCCGGCTGGAATTCGTCGTTCCCCGTTCGCTCAGGGCGCCACTGACCGCCGGTCAGCATGTAGGTCAGGTGGTCCTTCGTTACCGGGGGGAGGTGGTGGCAACCAGCGATATCGTGACGGTTGACGGCGTTGAGCGGCGGTCGGTGTTCCGCTGGCTGGCCGATTTGGTCCGCTGGTGGTGGTCGATGGTATGAAGCTGAGGCGGAGCAAGCCACAATCGGAGACGGGCGGCCGGCATCGGCTGCAGAAAGTACTGGCGGCGGCTGGGGTGGCCTCGCGTCGGGCGGCCGAGGCAATGATTCGGGCCGGCCGGGTGACGGTCAATGGTCAGGTAGTCACCGCCATGGGTACCACGGTGGAGGTGGGCCGCGATAGAGTGGCAGTGGACGGCCGGCTGGTCATACCGGCGGTGAAAAAGATCTACATTGCCCTGTTCAAGCCGCGCGGCGTTCTGTCATCGACCTGCGACCAGCGTGGGAGACCGGTTGTCGCTGACTATGCAGACGGGGCGGGAGGCCGGTTGTTTCCGGTCGGAAGGCTGGACTATAATACTGATGGCCTGCTGCTGATGACCAATGACGGTCAGCTGGCCAACGGACTGTTGCACCCCCGCCGGCAGGTGGCCAAGGTTTACATGGTCAAGGTGGCGGGGATGGTTGGCGAGCAGGACCTGGTAAAACTGCGCCAGGGGATTGAACTGGATGACGGGTTAACTGCTCCGGCCGGAGCTGAGTTTGAGGAATACGACGAGCAGAGGGGCTGGTCGGTGCTCAGCCTGACCCTGTATGAGGGGCGCAACCGCCAGGTGAGGAGGATGTTTGCCAATCTCGGTTACGAGGTGATGAGGCTGCGGCGGGTGGCGTTTGCCGGTATAACCCTTGACGGGCTGCGGCGGGGGCAGTACCGCCACCTTACCGCCGGGGAAGTGAAAAAGCTGCGGGAACTGGCCGGATTGTGATCGCAGTCATCGGGGGCGGCCCAGCCGGGTTGATGGCGGCGATCAGTGCCGCCAGTATTTACCGCGGCCGGGTTACGGTTTGGGAAAAGATGCCGCAGGTCGGGCGGAAACTGCTGATTACCGGCAAAGGCCGCTGCAACCTGACCAATACCGCCGACATCGAGCGGTTTGTTGCCAATTTTCCCGGCAACGGCAAGTTCCTTTACCGCTGTCTGCGGGATTTTTCCAGCCAGGATCTTTGCCGCTGGTTGGCCGGGCAGGGGGTTGGGACCAAGGTCGAACGGGGTGGCCGGGTGTTCCCGGTCAGTGATCGGGCGGCTGATGTGGTCCGGGCGCTGGTTAACGGCTGCCGGCAGCAGGGGGTAACCATCCGGACCGGCTGCCGGGTGATCCGGCTGCTGATCAGCGATCAACGACTGACCGGCCTGCAGCTCGCGTCGGGGGAAGAGGTGGCAGCAGCGGCAGCGGTGGTGGCAACCGGTGGTGCCTCTTATCCGGCCACCGGCTCGACCGGTGACGGTTACCGGTTGCTGGCCGGTGTCGGCCATAGCGTGACTGAGCCCCGTCCGGCCCTGGCGCCGCTGGTGGTGGCCGAACCGTGGGTGGCAGATCTGGAAGGATTGTCGCTTCGTAACGTCGCGGTGAGCCTGTGGCAGGGGACGGCTGAACTGGCTGGGTTGTTTGGGGAAATGGTCTTTACCGCCAACGGCGTCTCCGGGCCGGTAATTCTGACCATGTCCCGCCTGGCTGGGCAGGCGGCTGAGCGTGGCGGTCAGCCGGTCCGGCTGCTTATTAACCTGAAGCCGGCTTTGTCGCCGGAAACCCTCGATCTGCGGCTGCAGCGGGATTTTGACCGGTTCGGCCGCCGGCAGTTCAAGAATGCCCTGAGCCAGTTGCTGCCGCGCAAACTGATTCCAGTGGCCGTCATGCTGAGCGGCATCGACCCCGACAAACCGGCCAGCCAGATCAGCCGCAGCGAGAGACAAAGGCTGCAGGAGCTGCTGTGCCGGCTGACCCTGACCGTGACCGGTGTGGCCGGCCTTGAACAGGCTATTGTCACGGCCGGCGGCGTATCGGTGAAGGAGGTCGACCCCCGGACCATGGGGTCGAAAAAAATTGCCGGGTTGTACATCGCCGGTGAGCTGCTTGATATCGACGGCAACACCGGTGGGTTCAACCTGCAGGCGGCGTTCAGCACCGGCTGGCTGGCCGGGCGGTCGGCAGCTGCAGGTCTGGTCTGACGTTTTCCTGTCCGGGCTATGTGTCCGGCAGGATTATTTTTTTTTGTCACGAAACAAGCTGCGTTGCCTGTAGGCCGTCGGTGTACGCCGGCGTAAGAAAAATTAAAAGGGGTGGGGTAATTGGCGGGAATCCTCAAACTTCGGCTGAGTACGCAGATTTTTATCGCCTTGGTGCTGGGTGCAATCTGCGGCAGTATTTTTCCTGATTTTGGCGTGGACATCAAGCCGGTCGGCGACATGTTCATCAGGGCGATCAAGATGATTGTGGTGCCGCTGATCGCCAGCACTCTGGTCATGGGGATCGCCGGGACCGGAGAATTCAGGACCCTGGGCCGGCTGGGGCTCAAGGCCCTGATCTGGTTTGAGGC
>JAOAFP010000083.1 GCA_026416215.1 Negativicutes bacterium
GGATAAGGCTATGTACTCGCTGGTTACTTACTTTATTGCCTTCAAGGTGATTGATATTACCGTCGAAGGGCTGGACGAGTCAAAGGGGATAATGGTGGTTTCCGACAACCACGAGGAGATTGCCGATGCCCTGTTGGCCCGCCTGGGGCGGGGAGTGACTATTCTCCACGGCGAGGGCGGATTTACCGGTCGGCCGAAAAAAGTGTTGTACACGGTGATTTCCCGGCTGGAGATCGCCAAGCTCAAGGCTATCGTCGACAGCAAGGATGCCAATGCTTTTGTCACCATTCACGAGGTTCACGAGGTGATTGGCGGCCGGGTGAAAAAGCGGGCCATTCACTGACCGGGGCCGTGGGCGGCAAAAAGCCCGGGGCAACCTGCCCCGGGCGGGTAGCGCTGCAACGGATGTGCGGTTTTTCGCCGCCGGCCGGCCTGTCGGCAGAGGAGCAGCCTTCGGCCGCTCCGGCTAATTGATCCGGCTGAAGCCGCGGCCGCGGACTTCGGCGGCTTCCTGGACGATCATAAAGGCCTGGGGGTCGATCTGTTCCACCAGCTGGCGGACTCGTACCAGCTGCGACAGGCTAATCACGCAGAACAGGACCTTCTTGTTTTTGTGGCTGTACGCCCCCTCGCCTTCCAGGAAGGTCACGCCGCGGGTCAGGCTGCCGAGGATCATCAGGGCGATGGCCTCACTCCGGTCGGAGATTATGGTGACGATCTTGCTGCGGTTGAAGCCTTCCACCACTTTGTCGATCAGGGTGGCCGTGCAGTACATCGAGATCAGGGTGTAGAGGGCGGGTTTGATGCCCAGCAGAACGGCGGAAACTGCCATAATCGATACGTTGACGTAAAAGCCGACGATGCCGATGTTCCAGTCGTAGAGTTTTTTGCAGATTTTGCCAATGATGTCGTTGCCGCCGGTGTTGGCGTCCACCCGCAGGATCAGGCCGTAACCCACCCCCGACAGGACGCCGCCGTAAACGGCCGACAGCAGGATGTCGTCCGACACGCGGTAGTCGGCAAAAAAGTGGGTGGCGGATATGGCCAGCGATGACATCAGCATGCCGAACAGACCGTAATAAAGGGTGTGGCGGCTGACTATCCGCCAGGCGATGGCAAACAGGGGGACGTTAAGGGCAATCATCACCGGTCCGATCGGCAGGCCGAACAGGTAGTGGAGGATGATTGCGATGCCGGTGGTGCCGCCGGCCAGCATCTCATGGGGGACGAGAAAGGTGTTGATCGCCACGCCGGCGATCAGGCAGCCGATGGTGGTAACCACCAGCCGTTTGATGACGGTTGTCAAGATGTTCACCTGCCAACTGGTTTTTTGTATAATTGACACTGCAATAATTTTAGCGGCCGGCAGGGTTTTTAGCAATTGCCGGCGGCAAATCCGGGAGGAAACGATGCTCCGGCCGGTACAAACGGCGGGAGCGGGGAGACATGGTGCGACGATCAGCTGCAGACAGGGGAGCCATTGTCCTGATCGGCGGCGCCGAGGAACGGAGCAGGCGGGGGGAGGTGCTGGTCGAAACCTGGCGGATCAACCGGGCCCGCAGGGTGGCGGTTGTGCCGTCGGCCACCGCCTACCCCGACGAGTGTTTTGCCGATTATCAGCGCTGTTTCCGCGACATCGGGGCAGAAAAAGTGGTAAATATCGACGTCCGCAGCCGGAACGAGGCTAATGACAGCCGCTGGCGGCGGGAACTGGCCGGCTGTGATTTGATTTTTTTCAGCGGCGGCGATCAGGAGCGGCTGGCCGAATGCTGGTACGGCAGCCGCGGTCTGGCCTTCATAAAGAGACTGCACGCAGCCGGGGCGACGGTGGCCGGCACCAGTGCCGGGGCGGCGGCGATGGCGACGGCGATGATTACCCCGGGGCGGGATGACGATCTGGTCAAGGGGGCGGTTTACGATGATCACGGGCTGGGCTTTATAACCAGCGCGGTGGTTGACACCCATTTCTCCCAGCGCGGCCGGATCCAACGTCTGGCTCAGTTTCTGGCCCGGGGGGCGGCCCGGGTCGGTATCGGCGTTGATGAGGACACAGCGGCGATTATCTATGCCGACAAAATGATGCGGATTGTCGGCTACGGCTCGGTGACAGTACTGAACGGCCGGCGGATGCGGTACACAAACTACGATCGGGTGGGATACGGCCGTCAGGTGGGGATGGACGGGCTGCGGCTGAGCTTTCTGGTGGCCGGGATGGAGTTTGACTGGCGGCGGATGTTGGTGCCGTAATCTGGTCTGGCCGGCAGGCTTATCGGGTGACGATGTCGAATGTAGCAACCGTAGCAACCGTGGCAACCGTGGCAACCGTGGCAACCGTGGCAACCGTGGCAACCGTGGCAACCGTGGCAACCGTGGCAACCGTGACCACGCGCCGCCGGGTGAGGAACAATGGCTGGTGAAAAAGGAGGAGTTGACGGATATGAGTGAGTTGCAGCTGGTTATTTGCCGGATTGGCCGGGAAGAGTACGGCCTGCCGATTATGGCAGTCCAGGAGATCAACCGTTTGCTGTCGGTGACCCGGATGCCGCAGATGCCTGATTTTATGGAGGGAATAATCAATTTGCGCGGCAAGATCATCCCGGTGGTCGACCTGCGCAAGCGGTTCGGGATGCCGGCCGACGAACACGACGAGAACACCCGGATTGTGGTGATTGACGTCGCCGGGCGGACCACCGGGGTGATCGTCGACGCGGTCAATGAAGTGATCCGGCTGACCACCGCCGATGTTGAACCGGCGCCGCCGGCGGCGGTCAGCGGGGTGAATTTTATCTCCGGGATCTGCAAGGTGGATGAGCGGCTGATTATCCTGCTCGACGTGACCAGACTGTTCAGCGAGCAGGAAAACGAGGCTCTGGCCGCGCATGAACAGGTGGCCTGATCACTGCCGGGCGGCAGCAGCCAAGATCAATCTGGCCATTGACATAGTGGGGCGGCGCAGCGACGGCTATCACGAGGTGCGGATGGTGATGCAGTCGCTGCAGCTGTCCGACCGGTTGCGGTTCTGGCGGCGCGGCGATCGGCGAGTGGTTCTGCGGGGGCGGGGGCTCAGGGAACTGGGGCCGATCGGCGACAATCTAGTCTGCCGGGCGGTACGGGCGGTAATGGCCCGGCGACCGGCGGCGGGCGGGGTTGAGATCGAACTTGTAAAACGGATTCCCCCGGCAGCCGGTCTGGCCGGTGGCAGTGCCGATGCCGCGGCGGCCATCCGCGGGGTGGACAGCCTGTGGCAGTTGGGGCTGAGCCGGGAAGAGATGATGGAAATAGCCGCCGGCATTGGCAGCGACGTGCCGTTTTGTCTAGACGGCGGCACCCAGCTGGCCGAAGGGCGGGGGGAACGGCTGACCGTTTTGCCGTCATTGCCGGTGCAGCCGATAGTGCTGGTCAAACCGGCGGCCGGCCTGGCCACTGCCGATGTTTACCGGCGACTGAATCTGCCGGCGGCAGTGCGGCCGGATATTGAGCGGGTGGTGGCGGCAGTCGGGGCGGGCGACTGGCGGGCGGTGGCGTCCGCCATGGGCAACAGCCTGCAGCCGGTCAGCCAGGAGCTGCAGCCGGAAATTGGCCGGATTACCGGAGCGATTGCCGCCGGCGGCGAGGCGTTCGCCTGGCTGATGTCAGGTAGCGGGCCGACGGTGTTTGCACTGGTGCCAAGTCTGGCCGCCGGGCGCAGGCTCAGGCAGCGGTTACGGGGGCAGAATCCCGGCTGGCAGTGCTGGCTGACTGCCACCGGATTGCCGCCGGCGGCCGGCGGTGGCAGGCAATGCCCGACCGGCTGTCCGGCCGGATGGCGATGAAGGCGGTGGTGCTGGCCGGCGACAGCCGGGGCGGAGGAGAGTGCCGGCCCCTGTGGCCGGTGGGCGGTCGCCCGCTGGTGGACCGGGTACTGCAGGCGGTGACGGCGGCGCCGTCGGTTGAGTCGGTGGCGGTGGTGGCGTCACCGGCCGTAGCCGGATATCTGGGCCGGATCGGCTGGGGAGGAAGGGTGGCAGCTGCCGGGCCGGACCTGCCGGCGTCGTTGCAGCAGGCGCTGGCCGTGGGCGGGGGTGGAGGAAGAATGTTGCTGGCAGCTGCCGATCTGCCGTTTGTCACTCCGGGGGTGGTGGAGCGGTTTGTCGGAGTCTGTACCGGCCGGGAAGGCGATTTTTTTTATCCGGTGGTTGGCCGGGACTGTTACGAACGGCAGTTTGCCGGTCTGAGACGGACCTACGTCCGGCTGAGGGAGGGAGAATTTACCGGCGGCAACCTGTTTGTGGTGGATAGCGGGGCATTGCGGCGCGGCCTGCCCAGGGTGGAAAAACTTCTGGCCTGGCGGAAATCGCCGTGGCGACTGGCAGGACTGCTGGGCTGGGGGATTCTGTGGCGGCTGGTCTGCCGCCGGCTGACCATTGACCGGGTGACGGCGCGGTTTTCCCAGGTTATGTCGGTCGACGCCCGGGTGATCGTGTCTGACGATCCGGCGGTGGCGGCCGATATTGACGGCCGGGAAGACCTGCCGGTGGCCGAGGCAATTGCCGGGCGGCGGCCAGCCGGTTGAGTGGTTGGCCGGATAGTTGGTGGCAACCATTTTCAGCGAGGAGGATTTATGGACAACCAGGTGACTTTGTCCGAGGTACAGCGGGCTTACCGGGCATTGCGGGGAGTGGTGCGGCACACGCCCCTCTCGCCCAGCACTACTTTTAGCGAAATAACCGGAATGTCGGTCTTCTTGAAAATGGAAAACCTGCAGCGGACCGGTTCGTTCAAGCTGCGCGGGGCTTATAACAAAATCCATTCCCTCAGCCCGGAGGAAAAGGCCCGCGGGGTGATTGCCGCCTCAGCCGGCAATCACGCCCAGGGGGTGGCCTACGGTTCGCAGCAGGCCGGGATCAGGGCCACCATCTGCATGCCGGTGGGGGCGCCGCTGGCCAAGGTCAAGGCCACCCGCAGCTACGGGGCGGAGGTGGTGTTGGCCGGGGCGGTTTACGATGAGGCCTATGCCCGGGCTCGTGAGATCGAGGCCGAAACCGGGATGACCTTTGTTCACGCCTTCGATGACCCCAAGGTGATTGCCGGGCAGGGAACGATCGGGGTGGAGATTCTCGACGATATGCCCGACGTCGACGCTATCGTCGTGCCGATCGGCGGCGGCGGGATCATCGGCGGCATTGCCCTGGCGGTCAAGGAACAGGCGCCACACATCAAGATTTTCGGGGCCCAGGCGGCCGGTGCCCCGGCCATGTTCAAGTGCAAGCAGGGACACTGTTATGTGACCACCGAGTCGGTGGCCACCATAGCCGACGGCATTGCCGTGCGCGAGCCGGGTAAACTGACCTGGCCGCTGGTTGAGCAGTACGTGGACGACGTGGTCACGGTGGAAGACGAAATGATCGCCAAGACTATCCTGCAGCTAATGGAAATGGACAAGGTGGTGGCCGAGGGGGCGGGGGCCACAGCTTTGGCGGCCCTGGCGGCCGGCAAAATCAGCCTGCCGGATGGGTCGAGGGTGGTGGCGGTGCTGTCGGGCGGCAATATCGACGTCAACCTGGTGTCGAGGATTATCGAACGGGGGCTGATTAAAAGCGGCCGCAGCGTCCGGATGGTGGTGCCGGTACTGGACAAACCGGGCAATCTCAGCCGGCTGCTGTCGGTGATCGCCGCCACTGGGGCCAATATCATCCAGATAAGCCAGGACCGGCTAAGCACCCAGCTGCCGTTTGGCCAGGCCATGGTCGAGCTGGGGCTGGAGACCCGCGATCACCAGCATATTGAGGAAATCCTCACCGCGATGGAGAAAGAGGGCTTCAATCCATTCCGGACCGATACCGGGGCGAAAAATTTCCTTAAGGAGTTTATTCTGTGAGCAGATTGGCAACAGTGATCATGGCGGCCGGCAAGGGAACGAGGATGAAGTCCGGCCTGCCCAAGGTACTGCACAAGCTGGCCGGCCGACCGATGCTGGGCTGGGTGCTGGCAGCCGCTCAGGCGGCCGGTGCTGAGCGCAATGTGGTGGTGGTGGGCCACGGGGCAGAAGAAGTGAGCGATTTTGTGGGCGCTAGCGGGCAGTGCGTGGTTCAGGCCGAGCAGCTGGGCACGGCTCACGCGGTGATGACGGCGGCCGCCGCCCTGGCCGGCTTTGACGGTCAGGTGCTGGTGTTGTCCGGCGATACGCCGCTTCTGACCGGAGAAGGGTTGAGGGAGTTCATAGACTGGCACGCCGGGCAGGCGGCTGCCTGCACGGTGGCGGTGGTCAGGCTGGATGGCGACGGCTACGGCCGGGTTGTAACCGACCGGCGGGGCAACGTGCTGAAAATCGTCGAGCAAAAGGACGCCTCGCCGGACGAACTGGCCGTCCGCGATTTAAACGCCGGCCTGTACTGCTTTGACTGCCGGCAGCTGCTGGCCGCTCTGCCGCAGGTTACCGCCGATAACGCCCAACGCGAATATTACCTCACCGATGTTCCGGGAATTATCGCCAGGAACGGCGGACTGGTCAGAGCTTACCACTGGCAGGATGGCCAGCAGTTGTTCGGGGTCAACTCCCGAGCCGATCTGGCGCAGGCCGGCCGGATTATGCGGCAGCGGATCAACCGCCAGCTGATGTTGGACGGGGTGACGATGCTCGACCCCGACAGCGTTTATATCGACTACGATGTGGACTGTCTCTTATACACATCT
>JAOAFP010000084.1 GCA_026416215.1 Negativicutes bacterium
CCGGACCTCCACCCTGATCTGGTCACCCTGCCGTGCTCCCAGCAATTGCTGTTCAAATCCGGGGATAAACCGACCCGAGCCGATTTCCAGCATGTAAGACTCAGCCCGGCCACCGTCGAATTCCTTGCCGTCCACGTAGCCGACAAAGTCAATCAGGGCATAATCGCCGTCGGCCAGAGGTTCGGTAACCGAGACCAGCTTTGACCGGCTGCGGCGGATTTCCTCGATCCGGGCGTCCACCATATCCTCGCTGACCGGCTCAACCGCAAACGAAACCTCCAGCTCTCGGTAATCGCCCAGCACCACCTCGGGAAACAGCGTAACCACTGCCTTGAACTTCAGCGGTTTGCCAATTTCCACCTGTACGGCCTCGACATCCGGCCGGCCGTACATCCGCAGGCCGTTGTCCTTCAGAGCCTTAAGCAGTTCACGATAGGCTACCCCTTCGAACGCCTCCTGGGCAAGATAACCGCCGCCTACGAAGTTTTCCACAATCCGGCGCGGCGCCTTGCCCGGTCTAAATCCCGGTATTTTTACCTTCTGCGACACTCTGGCCGCCGCTGCCGTCACCGCCCGGTCAAACTCCTGTTCATTTACCTCTATTTCAAGTTCAACCCGGTGTTCATCCAGTTTACTGATGGTACAAGCCATTTCCCCGCTCCTTCCCGCGACTCATTCCGACCGATAGGTAAGTATTTTATCACAGCTGGCCCATTGTTACAAACCGGCCTGCCGGCCACCGCCGCCAGGCCGGCTATTCTCCGGTGCCGTACCGCTGTTCACAGGCTTTTACGTATTCGCCCAGCTGCTTGTCCGAACGCAGAAAATGAGCGATCATCCAGCCCCGGAGAAAGTTGAGCACGGTTTTTGCCAGGTCGCGGCTGTCAGCCGCCAGTGCCCGGTGAAACATCCTGACCTTGCTACGGCAAAACTGGTGCTCTGCCACGTGCCGGGCCGCCTCCGGATAGCCGTAGTCTTTCATCATCTGTTCTTCACGGTCGAAGTGCTGTTCGACATACCAGTCAAGCCTGGACAGTGTCTCCTCAATCACCTGCCGGTTCACGGCCGCTTGCCCAATTTCCACCATCCGCTCCAGTCTGGCCAGAAATACGGCCATCTCCTGGTGATCGCGGTCGATCGTCCCGATCCCCACTTTGATGTCGGCCAGCAGGTCGCTGCTGACCATTCCCCACCGGCCTCTGAGGATTATTGGGTCATGGCTGCCGGCACTGTCGCCGCCGCGATTATTTTCCACTACCTGACTCACCCCCCATAGTTCTGGCCGCGCCAGGACTGTCTCCAGCAGCACTCCTTCCCGGCGGATTCCACCGGACTGCCAGGTTATTTTCACTGCATCAAGAACAAACTGACCGGCCGCTGCCAGAGCCTCCTCCCAGTCCCGCCCCCGCAGCAGGCAGCCCAGCAGGACGCTGGCATAAGTGTCGCCCGTGCCCGGATAGCGGCACTCAATGAAAGGATTGCTCACCTGACTGTACGTTCCGTTTAGCCGGTCATAAGCGGCATTGAGCAGGCAGCCGGGGGGCCCGGGCGTCCCGGTGATCACCACCCTGCCCGGGCCCATGGCAGCCAGCCGCCGCAGATAGCCGGCAATTATTGTATCGTCCACCCCGGTCAGCCGGTAATCTTCCCCCAGCAGAAAACAGGCCTCGGTGTAGTTCGGGGTTATAATGTCGGCCAGCGGCAGCAGCTGCCGCATTTTTTCGGTCATGCGCTGGTCAAACCCCGAATAATAACGGCCGTCGTCTCCCAGCACCGGATCGACCATTACCAGGGTATTGCTTCGTTTGAACAGGGAGATGAACCGGCTGACAATTTCGACCTGACCGGCATCTGCCAGAAACCCGCTGTATATGGCGTCAAACTCCACCCCTTCCTGTTGCCAGGCCTGGAATATCTCCGTCATCTGCCGGCTGAGGTCGAAGATGGCTATATGCCGGTAGCCGTCGAGATGGCTGCTGAGCAGGGCCGTAGGCAGCGGGCAGACCTGAATTCCCAGCCGCGACATAATCGGTATGACCACCGCCAGGGCACACCGGCCAAAACACGACAGATCGTGGATGGCTGCCACCCGGGGCGGAAAAACCGGCCTCTCTAAGCTGCCGGCGGTGCTGTTACCCGGTAGTTTCATCGTCGATCAGCTTCTTCAGCTGGCTGCCGGCCAGCCGGGCGGGCAGCGGTGGCGAATCTTTGCCGCGGGTGGTTATCTGTTCGGGGCGCAGCCCGGTAATCCGCGACAACAGTTCGACGACCCGCGGCCGGCAGAACGCCCCCTGGCAAGGCCCCATTCCCGCCCGGGTCCGCCGTTTTATGGCATCGGTGCTGGTCACCGGCAGTGGCCGCCGGACCGCATCGATCACTTCGGCTGCCGTCACCTGCTCGCAACGGCAGATCAGGCGTCGCTGGGGATCGGTGGCGTTGACGTCACCGCGGAAACTGCGATCCTTTTTTTTGATGATCGGCGGCCGCTGCTCACAGAAGCTGCCCTTGGCCTCCAACGTCAGACCATCCTGTTGCAGCATATCCGCCACCAGCCGGGCAATAGCCGGCGAAGCGGTCAGGCCGGGCGAATCGATTCCAAGCAGGTTAATCAGCCCCGGCACCCGCTCGCTGAAACCGATCAGCCAGTCGGGCAGGCCGGAATACGGCCGGTTGCCGGCAAAGCTGGTGATGGCCTGCAGATTCCCTGCGGCCGGCACTGAACGCAGCGCCGCCCGGATCACCGCGCGCAGCCCTGCCTCATCGGTGCCGACATCATCTTTTTCAGTGATGTCCTCGGCATTGGGCCCGAGCAGGACGTTACCGTGACAGGTCGGCGCCACCAGCACTCCCTTCCCCAGCGGCGACGGACACTGGAAAATCACGCTGTGGGTCAGTGGCGACGCCGGCTTGCTTAAAACTACGTACTGGCCGCGCCGGGGACTGATCCGGACTGTCCGGTCACCGGCCAGCTCGGCCACCCTGTCGCTGTACAGACCGGCGGCGTTAATAAGGTAGCGGCAGGTTAAAGTCAGGTTCTGGCAAACAACTGTAAAGCCATCCGCACCGCGGCTGATCGACAGGACCTCCGTCCCCAGCAACAGCCTGACCCCGTTGCGAACCGCGTTTTCGGCCAGAGCTATAGTCATCTCGTACGGCGATACCACTCCCGACTGAGGGCAATACAAGGCGGCCACTGCCTGCCGGTTCACCCGCGGCTCCAATTCCCGCAGCCTTTCGCCTTTAATGATCTCAAGCCCCTCCACGCCGTTGGCCTGTCCCTGCCCGAGCAGCTGCTCAAGGCGGTTAACCTCTTCATCTGCGAAAGCCAGAACCAGGGAACCGATCGGCTGGTAACCGAAATGCAGCTGATTTTCCAGTCCGGCAAACATCCGGTTGCCTTCCAGGCAGAGCCTGGCCCGCACAGTCCCCGGCCGCTCGGCAAACCCGCCGTGAACTATGCCGCTGTTGGCCTTTGAGCAGCCGCAGCTGACATCATTCTCCTTTTCCAGCCAGACCAGCCGAAGGTTATAACGGCTGAGCTCCCGGGCGATGTTCGCCCCCACCACTCCGGCGCCGATGATCGCGACATCGTATGTCAGGCCGCTAAGATCGCTTGTCATTTCCGTCCCCTTCCCGCTCCCGGCTTTTCTGTTCCCCGGTCTTTGTCCGCCGCCACCAGAAATAGTAGGCCAGTGCGGCCACCAGTCCAACAATGAAGGCCAGGTCGTTCACTTCACCGCACACCCAGTAGGGCCAGCATAATGCCGCCGGAAATGGCCGTGCCGAACACCCCGGCCAGGTTCGGCCCCATCGCGTGCATAATCAGAAAATTATACGGGTTATCTTTCAGGGCCACCATGTGAGATACCCGGGCAGCAATCGGCACCGAGGCGATCCCGGCCGAACCGACCAGAGGATTAATTTTGCCCCCGCTCAGCCAGTTCATGATTTTGGCTGCCACCACCCCTGACGCTGTGCCGCCCATGAACGCGATAAGTCCCAGGACAATTATCTCGATGGTCTGAACGTTAAGGAACCGGCTGGCCTCCATGGTCGAACCGATGGCCACAGTCAGGACTATGGTTATAACGTTCATAACGTCGTTGGCCACTGTCTCGGCCAGCCGATCCACCAACAGAGTTTCCCGCAGCAGGTTGCCCAGCATCATCATCGTGATCAGCGGTGCAACCGGCGGCAGCAGCAGATTTACAATAACTGCAATCACGATCGGAAAAGCAATCCGCTCCAGCCGGCTGACGTAGCGGGTCTGTTCCATAACGATTGAGCGTTCCTGTTTGCTGGTCAGCAGCTTCATAATCGGCGGCTGGATCAGCGGCATCAGGGCCATGTACGAATACGCCGCCACCGAAATCTGAGGCAGCAGGTGCGGAGCCAGCTTCATTGTCACGTAAATGGCCATCGGACCGTCGGCCCCACCAATGATTCCGATTGCACCGGCCTCGTTGATCGTAAAGCCGATTAGTTTGGCCCCGATCAGGGCGACAAAAATCCCCAGGTGGGCGGCCGCACCGAGAATCACCAGGCTGGGGTTGGCAATCATCGGCCCAAAGTCGGTCATTGCCCCCACACCGAGAAAGATCAGCGGCGGCACCACCAGCAATGCCACCCCCTGGTAGGCGTAATAAAACAGACCCCCTTCCTTGGTAAGGTCCGAACCCGGCACGTTGGCCACCACGCAGGCAAATCCGATGCCAATCAGAAGAAAGGGCTCGTATTTTTTCACCAGGGCCAGATAGATAAGCACACAGCCGACGAAAATCATGACCAGATTGCCCCAGTACAGCTGGGCCAGTCCGGTCTGTTCAGCCAGGCTGCGCATAAGGGCCACTATTTCACTGAACATATTCCCCTCCAGAAAATTCCGCCAGGTTATTTGCTACCGAAATAATAATCAAAGCTGCCGGTACAGCTTGCCGCTCCGGTGCCGGTTCTCTTGCCGGCGGCCCCAGTGGGCCGTCAGTGCCCGCGCAGATTGTTTTCGTCAATCTCCCCCACCCGGTTGAGAGAGGGAAAGAGGAAGAGAATAACGCCGATGCCGGCGATAATCACTATGCTCAGGAAAAAGTCGATCACGCTCAGTATTACCGCCCCATAAAGGGTGTCAGGCACAGTCATGGCTCACTCCCTCCCCTGACGCTGACAGGCCGTTGGCGTCCCCCGGGCGGCGTGTGCTGTCCGACAGGCATCGCACCGGCCGTGGTTGGGACAGTGCATTTCCCGGCACGGGCACGACTGTTTGGGCTTGATTGGTTGCATCGTCTATCCCTCCTTGCGGCAGATCGTCAATCTGCCAGTTTATTTCGTCCTGGCCGCAGGCCCGCAAAAAACCGTTGACCCGGGAAAACGGCCGGCTGCCGAAAAATCCGGCCCGGGCCGACAGCGGACTGGGATGGGGCGAACAGATTACCAGGTGCCGCTGGTTGTCAATCCGGCCGGCCTTAGCCTGGGCATGTCGCCCCCAGAGAATAAACGCCATCGGCTCTTCCCGCCGGTTGAGAATGTCGATAATGTAATCGGTGAATATTTCCCATCCCCGCCCGCGGTGGGAATTGGGCTGCCCGGCCCTGACCGTCAGCACGGTGTTAAGGAGCAGAACCCCCTGCCGGGCCCACTGATTCAGACAGCCGTGATTGGGGATGCGGCAGGCCAGATCGTCCCTGAGTTCAAGGAAAATGTTCTGCAGCGACGGGGGGGGGACCACCTGCGGTTGCACCGAAAAGCTCAAGCCGTGGGCCTGCCCGGGACCGTGATAGGGATCCTGACCGAGGATGACCGCCTTGACCTGACTGTAGGCGGTGGCGCGCAAAGCATTGAAGATATCGTACTTGTCGGGGTAAATGGTCCGCTGCCGGTATTCGCCAATCAGAAATTGACGCAGGCTAAGGTAATAACCGGCCGCAAACTGGCCGGCCAGCAGGTCCTGCCAGTCGTTGCCCAACTCCACCATGGTAGGCCGTCGGCAACCGTTGTCCTACATCATTTTCCGCCGGATCATCTGGTCGCGGCGCTCCTTGAACCGCTGCCGCATGTGTTCGATCCGGGTGACCACCCGCTCGTGGTGACCATGCGCCGTTTCACCCAGCTCATCCCAGACGCTTATGTCAAAAAACAGGTGGCTGCCCTCAACCCTGACCAGCGTCGCCTTGACGTTGACCTCCATGCCCAGCGACGTGGGCGCGGTGTGAACCAGCTCCACCGACCGGCCAACCGTTATGTAGCCCTCCGGCAAAAACACCTCCACCGCCTCGACCGCCGCCCTGATTATCAGGTCGACGTAACGGGGCGTGTCCATAACGTCGTGCAAAACCGGATGGCGCTCCCGAGAAACGTCCGAGTGCTGGACAATACGCTTGACCACGGCCGTGCGGCCGGTGCCCAGAATCCTTTCGACATCGATGTGTGCCATAGTTATCCCCCAGTTTCCGATATTTTTGACGCCTTCCCGCCCCCGCGGACGGACGGCGCACAAATCCCCACCCGCTTCTACGGCCGCCCGGTCGGTCTTCTCCCCGGCCGACCCTCTTTGTCAATCCTGGCCGTCGCCGCCTCCTCAACTATCGCCACCAGGTAGCGGGCCGCCTGGCAAAGGTCGGCAACCTTCAGGCTCTCGCTGCAGGTGTGGACATCGGTCATCCCCACCCCGCAAAC
>JAOAFP010000085.1 GCA_026416215.1 Negativicutes bacterium
TGTGTATAAGAGACAGCCGTACAGGGCGCACCGCCAAGCGGGCCGGCATTGATCAGTCGAACGCCAGATCAGGATTACCAGGGCCGTCAGAGATATCCAGCCGCCGGCTGCCGGCAGGGAACCAATCGGGTAGCTTTCCCCCTGCCGGGCTATCAGGTGCAATAACCCGAGGGCAAGCAGCGCACTGCCGAGGGCAGCCGCGAAATAGAGCCGGCGGCAGAAGCACAGGGCAACCAGTACGGTGCCCGCCGCCGTCAGCCATATTGCCGGCGGGGTGAGAGCAAACGGTTGAGGCGGCAAAATGCGCGAAGTATACAGGTTGCCTATTGGCAGGACAACCGC
Organism: Negativicutes bacterium; assembly: GCA_026416215.1. Lineage (GTDB taxonomy): Bacteria > Bacillota > Negativicutes > SKW292 > SKW292 > SKW292. The sequence continues at coordinate 343 of JAOAFP010000085.1, forward strand.
TGCCACCAGCGGAATCAACAGTATCAGTACGAACGAAGGCAGGCTTTTTGTGCCGGTCATTTCTTACCCAGCCCCTGCCGGCGCAGGTAGTCGGCGGCAACATCTTTGGGCTGCTGCCCGAGGGAAGTGACCCGGCGGTTGAGGTCGCGCAGGGCTTCTGATGTCAGCGAGGCGAACAGCGGCTGCAAAATTCCGGCTATTTGCGGATAGGCGCTGAGGACATCGCCGCGCACGACCGGACAGGGCTGGTAAGCTGGGGGGACGTGCAGGGGATCGTCAAGAAACACAAGACCGAGGTCGGCCAGCGAACCGTCAGTGCCGAAGGCTTCGGCCAGGTTAATGCCATCGCGGCCGGTGGACAGGGCCTTCAGATTTTCGGTGGTGCCGCCGCTGCTCACGGCGACTATTTGTTCCGACGACAGGCTGAACCCGTAGGCCTGTTGCAGCCCGGCCAGCCCCATCCGGTTCTGGACAAAAGATTCCTCAGCAATCATCTTTACGTAGCCACCCTGATTTATGTAGCGGGCAAGGGACGGCAGATCCTTAATCCCGTGTTGTGAGGCAAAGTCTGCTTTTACCGCCAGCCCTTCGGTGTTGTCGGCCGGGGCTGGCTGCAGCCAGATCAAATTATTGGTTTTCAGGTCGTATTCGGCAATCAGGGCATAGGCCGATGCCGGATCGTGCCAGCTGCCGTCGCTGTCTGAACCGTTGGTGTAGTAAATACCATTGCCGGTGTAATCGAGGACAATGTCGGCCGAACCCTGAAGGATGGCCTGGCGGATTATCTTGGGGTCACCGGTCTGGGTGCGATCGGTTACGGCTATATCGTGGGCTCGCAGCAACTGGACAATCATTTGTCCCACCACTCCCCCCTCGGTGTCCAGCATGCTGGCAACCACCAGCGGACGGCTGTCAGACTGGGGGGAAGATGGAGGCTGATCGGATTTCCCGCCGCAGCCGGCGGACAAAAGACTGAAAAAACACGCCAGAGCGAGCAGACACAGTCTTTGCATCGCAGCTTTCATATCACTGTTTCTCCTTAATTGTCAGCTATTTCAAGCAATAGGACATCGCAAACCCTAGCGGTCACATCGGCGGTAAACCGGTGACAGCGAGCGTTATTAGCAGAGTTGTCGGGCTGACCGCCGGTCAGCACCCGGCAGCAGGTGGAACCAAACCGGCTGATGAACCAGTCGTGCAACTCGCGGGCTCTGGCCTGAATCTGATCGATTTTCCGATCGCCCGGCTGATCGCGGCCCAACAACAGTCCCAGAGCCATTATGCCGCCCGCCAGGGCCCCGCACATACAGCCGGCATAACCAACGCCAACCGGGAAGCCCGAGGACATGCGGATAATATAGTCGTCTGCCCAGGGGGCGAAACGGTCGCGAATGACTTTCAGCACCGCCTCAGTACAGTAAAAACCATCGGCCCGGTACAGCCGGCCGGCAGTCTCACCCAGTTCCCGGGCCAATGGTGAAAAACCCATGATTTTACTCTCCTCGGTGTGCTCAATAATACAGCCTGTTTCTTTGGTGCGCTCCCGGCTGTTCAGCATTGTTTGGCCGGTAAGGCTGCCGGCTGGTGGTGGCAGAACACAGCGTATGTACGCCGGCATCGTCTGGGCTTAGACCGGACCGGGACCGGCGGGCCCGGCGGCGCGGGAAATTTTTCTGACCTGCGACAGGTAGACAACGGCCGCCAGCACGATGGCCAGTCCGCCGCCGCCGATGATCGGGGCGGTGCCCAGATGTTCGGCCAGGAACCCATACAGCAGGCTGCCAAAGGGACTTATGCCGTTCCAGATCAGGGCATACACCCCCATTACCCTTCCCCGCAGGGCCGGCTCGGTCACCGACTGGGTGAAGGTGTTGCAGCCCGAGAACAGAAAACTCAGGCTGAAGCCGGCGATCGGCATCACCCAGCAGGCGGCGGCCAGCGAAGAACAGCGGCTGAGGATGACAAACGACAGCCCGCTGACCAGGAGGGCCAGGCCCAGCTGGCGCTCCAGCCCCTGCAGCGGCCTGCCGCTGTTTCTGGCCAGCAACAGGGCGGCCAGTACCGCACCGGTGCCGGCGGCTGTCATCAGCAGGCCCATGCCGTCGGCCGCTCCGCGCAGATCGTCGCGGACAAAGGCCGGCAACAGGGCCATATAGGAAGTGCCGATGAAACTGACCACCAACAGCAGTGCCAGCACACCGCGGATGTGGATGTGCTGCCAGGCGTAGCGCAGGCCGCTGGCCAGGCTGTGCCAGTGCGACCGCGGGTGCCCGGCTGGTTGACAGGCGGAGTGGTGACCGGCCGCCCGGGTCCTGATCATAGCCAGGCTTACAATAACCGCCAGGTAGCTCAGGGCATTCAGGGCAAAACACAGCCCTTCCCCCCGTCCGTAGGTGATCAGGCCGGCGATGGCCGGCCCGACAATCCGGGCGGCATTGACGGTGAAGGAGTTGAGGGCTATGGCGTTGGGCAGATCTTCAGCCCGGTCGAGCAGTTCGCCCACCAGGGCCTGGCGGACGGGGAAATCGCAGGAGTTGATCAGCCCCTGCAGGGCGGACAGGGCCAGCAGGAGCGGCAGGTCGATCCGCCCGGAAATGGTAAAGCCGGCCAGCAGGGCGGCCTGGGCCAGAAAGCCGGTCTGAATTGCGATCAGCAGCTGACGCCGGTTGCCACGGTCAGCCAGAACCCCGGCTAGGGGCGACAAAACCAGCGACGGGGCCTGGATCAGGAACCAGATCAGGCCAACCACGGTTGAGGAGCCGGTCAGGCGGTAGGCCAGCCAGCCCAGGGCCATGGTCTGCATCCAGGTTCCGCACAGCGAAACAATCTGACCGCAGAAAAACAGGCGGTAGTTGCGGCTGCGCAGGGCAAAGAAAAACTTTTTCAGTCCGGCAGTCAACGGCATTGACATTGGCTTCACCACTGTTTAACGGCCAGAGTCAGGCCGTCATCCACCGGCAGCAGCACGCTGGCCAGGCCGGGCGATTCGGCTACCAGCCGGTTAAACTGGTGGATGGCCTGGCCGCTGGGGCTGTCAAGTCCCTTTTTCAGCGGGAACAGGGTGTCTTCGGCCACCAGCAGCCCCCCCGCCCGGAGCAGGCGCAGGCAGTGGCCGAACAGCCCGGCATAAAGCGGTTTGTGGCCAATGTCCTGAAAAATCATGTCGAACTGACGGTTGCAGGTCGGCAGGTATTGGCGGGCATCGATAATCTGGCACTCAATCCGGTCGGCCAGGCCGTGTTCGACCCAGAGGCGGGTGGCACAGGCCACCGGGCGGGGGTCGTGATCGATGGTGATCAGGCGTCCGCCGGCCGGCAGGGCCCGGGCAATGGCCAGGGCGGAATAACCGATACTGGTGCCCAGCTCCAGCACGGTTTGCGGCCGGATCAGGCTGACCAGCAGGGACAGCACCCTCGCGGTGTCGCCGGCAACAATGTGTCCGAAGTGTTCCAGCGGACAGCCGTCGATTATTTGCCGGCGCAGGCGGTTTTCCGCCGGATACAGGCTTTCGATGTAGGCAAGGACTGACCCGTCCGTCATGCTGATACCCCCGTCGTCCGGATACCGGATCATTGTTTCTGGTATCACGTGAAAAATTATATACCATCCGCCCACATTGTGGTATAATTCTTCTGAAAAAGTTCCGGAAAAACAGGTGCGATCACCGACGGAAAACAAGGAGGATGATTTATGCCGGGCAATGCGTCCATCCGGAAAAAACCCACCCCGCGGGCGGAAAAGCTGCGCGAACAGTATTTTAACACATTGTCGTCGGTATCGATGGAATTCCCCTACTGGTACACCCGTGAATACCAGCGGGTGGAATACGAGGTGCCGGTGGTGCGGCGGGCGATGGCCCTCAGGGCGGCTTTTTCCCGGGTAACCACCGCCGTATGGCCGGGCGAACTGCTGGTTGGCGGCAAAACCCATATGTACCGGGGGTCATTCCCCATGCCCTGGCTGTCGGCCAGCTATTTCACCGCCCGGGCCGACGAACTTACGGCGGCGGCCGGGGGCGACGACAACCAGTCGTTTGGCAGTGGCGGCGGCAACGTCACCCGCAGTTTCGGCGAAGTAGTGTCGATTGCCGGCAAATTTGGGGCCCGCCGGGAGGAAATTGCCCCGCTGCTCAGGCTGGCCGAATACTGGCAGCAGCGTAGCGTCGAAAGCCTGAGCAACCGCTACGAGCGGGAAATGCCGGAATATGAGGAAAAGGAAGCCCTTATGCAGTCGCTGGTCTGCATGTTTGACAGCGGCTACACCCTGCCGCAGGGGCGGGAGGTTGCCAATTACGCTTACCCGCTGGTCTACGGTTTCGACCGCCTGCATCAGATGGCGGAAGAAGCGGCGGCCGAATCGGCTGGACTGCCTGACGGCGATGGCCTGTGCGGGATGGACCGGCTGTATTTCTACCGGGCGGCGGCCATTGTCACCGAAGGGATTCAGGCCTGGATTGAAAATTACGGACGCTCGGCCCGCCAGCTGGCGGAAATTACCGCCGACCCCGGGCAGAAGACCGAGCTGAACGAGGTTGCCGATTCGCTGTTCTGGATCGCCCACAATCCGCCGCGCACTTTTGCCGAGGCCCTGCAGCTGATATACCTGCTTCACATAGGCATCCTCAACGAAGATGCCATATCCGGCCTTTCGCCGGGGCGGATTGGCCAGGTGCTGTGGCCCTGGTACGAGCAGGATCTGGCTGCCGGACGGCTGACCGAGGAGCGGGCGCTGGAGCTTCTGGAATGCTACCGGGTCAAGCTGACCTGCATCGACTGTTTTGCCTCCACCGGCGTGGTGGGGGGGGTTCTGTCGGGCAACACCTTCAACAACGTCTGCGTCGGCGGTCTGACCAGGGACGGACAGTCGGCGGTCAACCGGCTGGAATATCTGATTCTCAGGTCCGGTATCAGCTGCCAGACCACCCAGCCCACCCTGACCGTTCTCTACGATGAAAAACTGCCGGAAGACTTCCTGCTGCTGGCGGTGGAATGCAACAAGACCGGCACCGGCTACCCGGCTTGGGTCAACAACCGCAATGCCATCGAATTCCTTCTCGAGCAGTACCGGGACGAGGGGATGACGGTGGAGGAGGCCAGGGCCATTGCCATTGGCGGCTGCCTGGAGACTTCGCCCTGTGCCTGGTTTGAATTCAGCCTGAACGGCAAGGAGTACACCATACCCGGCGGGGCCGGCCAGCCCACCAGCGTCGGGGTGCATTTTATCGCCAACCCCAAGGTTCTGGAACTGGTTCTGTTTGACGGTTATGATCACCGCAGCCGGCGACAGATTCTGGCCCCGCACGGCAAACCGCTGGAAAGCTATGAGGAACTTTGGCAGACCTTCTGCCGCTATTACGAGCAGATCGTCGACATCCTGACCCGGGCCAACAACATCCAGCACGACATCTGGCGCAAGCAGAACATGGCGGTGTTCAACAGCCTGCTGAAACCGGACTGCCTGCGCACCGGCTACCATATCGGCCAGTTGGGCTACCGTTACAATGCCACCTACAACATCGAAAGCTGCGGGCAGATCAATATGACCAACTCGCTGGCCGCCCTGAAAAAGCTGGTATACGACGACAAAATCTACAGTCTGGAGCAGATGCGCAAGGCCATTCTGGAGAATTTTGGCTACCTGACCGCGCTGGAGAGCAAAAATTACTCGATGGCTTCCCAGGTCCGCCGTGAAAATTGTCCGGACTGGCTGGCCGGGATACACACCGCCTGCCTTAATGCTCCCAAGTACGGCAATAACGACCAGTACGCCGACGAGATTTTTTACCGCTATGAACGGTGGTTCTGCCAGATGTGCAGGCGTTACCGGTCATTGTACGACAAGCCGATGTATGCCTGTCAGATTTCGGTTTCAACTCATGGGGCCCAGGGAATGGTGACCCTGGCCGGCGCGGATGGCCGGCTGGATGGAACCACTTACGCCGACGGCTCGGTGTCGGCCTATCCGGGGACCGATCGCGAAGGGGTCTATGCCCTGTTCGAGTCGGCCACCGGCTGGGACCAGACCCGCTCGCAGAACTCCCAGCTCAACCTTAAAATCCATCCCCAGGCTATCGCCGGGCTGACCGGCTCCAGGAAACTGCTGGCCCTGACCCGGGCCTACCTCCGGAACGGCGGTTTCCACGTCCAGTACAACATAGTTGACTCCGGACTGCTGCGCCGGGCCTGTCTCTTATACACATCTGACGCTG
>JAOAFP010000009.1 GCA_026416215.1 Negativicutes bacterium
CCGCCGGTAATGAGGAACGGCTGCCCGAACAGTTTGAAGGAGGCAATGACCTGCAGGGCCACCACCAGCATTAGCAGCCCCTTGAGCGACGGGAGCGTAACATCCCAGAACCTCCGCCAGCGGCCGGCCCCGTCGATCCTGGCCGCCTCGTACAAGTAGCCTGGGATCTCCTGCAGCCCAGCCAGAAACAGCACCATATTGAACCCCACCGTCCACCAGACCGTCGCCACCACGATCACCAGCCACGCCCACACTGGAGTGTTGAGCCAGAGAATCTCCCCCTCCACCCCCAGCCGGTGGCAGATAAAAGACGCCAGCCCGGTGTACGGCATGAAGATATAGGCCCAAATACTGCTTATTACCGAAATGGAGAGGACGAAGGGAGCAAACAGCACCGTCCGCAGCACCGTGCTCCCCCGCAGCCGGCTGTCCACCAGCAGGGCCAGACCTAGGCCCACCCCCGTCATAACCGGGGTGGAGATCACCACAAACAACACGGTGTTGCCCAGGGTCCGCCAGAAAATACCGTCGGCCAGCAACCGCAGGTAATTCTTCAGCCCGACGAACAACATTTCCCCACCGATTGAACCGTCGAAAAAGCTCAGCGCCAGTCCGGCCGCCAGCGGGTAAACCGTAAACAGGAGGTAAAACACCATAAACGGGGCTATTAACAAAAGTACCGCCGCCACCGGGGCCCTGCCAGTTTTTTCCGCCACAGTCCACCCTCCTGCCCCGTCGTTAAAATTGCAAAATTCTGTCAACGTCTTCGGCCATCTTGCTCAAAACCCCGGCCGGCGGCTGTCCATGATTGAGCATTTCCCCGATATCACGGCTGATTTCGTCGTTGACCACCGTCAGGTCGGCACATTCCGGCATCGGCACCACGTAGTCGGCCGCCGCAGCGTAACCGGCGCGGAAAGGCAGCCGGCGAAATTCCGGGCTGCCTACCACGCTCAGCCGGGCCGGGATGTGTCCAGCCCCGGCCCAGGCGGCTGAATGGGCGGTCAGCCAGTCGATGAACTTCATCGCCGCCATCTGCCGCCGCCTGTCCTTTTGCACGGGCACGATGAGGGTGTGCGAGTCCCCCCAGGAGGCCTGCCGCTCAAACAGCCTGGGGAACGGGACAACCCGGAAATCGAAGCTGGTCTGCCCGTCCAGCTGGGCCAGCGCCCACACCCCCTCGACCATGATTGCTGTCTTGCCGTTCCGGAACAGGTCGATACTGTTGGAAATGCCGTACGGCCACAGATTTTCCCTGTTTAGCTGGCTCATCAGCTCCAGGGCGGCCAGCCCGTACTGGTTATCGAACAGCGCCCGTTCTTCGCCAAGGTAAGGCGGGGCCTGCTCAAACTGGTTGTACAGGCTGTACCAAATCCAGAACTGGGGAATGGCGCCTTTCGATTCCGCCCCGAACGGAAAGATCTCCGGACATTGTTCCTTAATCTTCCGCAGGTATTCAAGCAGGCTGTCTTTTCCCCGGGGGAAAGACAGCCGGTCGCTGTCCCGGGGCAAGACCCCGGCCCGGCGTAAAATGTCGAGGTTGTAGTACATAACGTAGGCGTGGGTATCCAGCGGCACAGCGTACTGCCGGCCGCGGTACTGTCCCGCCCGCAGCGGCACCGGCGAGAAATCCCGCCAGTCCAGTCCCTCCTCCGCTCCCAGCGTTGCCAGGTCCTCCAGGTTGCCCGTCTCGGCCAGCTGGGCCAGCTTGCTGGCGTGGCAAATGGCCACGTCGGGGGCCGAAGCCGCCACAATCGAAATCCTCAGCTTGGTGTAATAGTCCCCCCAGGGGATGACCAAAAACCGCACTTTTACCTCGGACTGACTGCGGTTGAACTGATCCACCAGCCGCTGCATGGCCTCGCCGTCGCCGCCGCCAAACGGCCCCCAGAAGTCGATGCTGGTCGCTTCCCGTCCGGCCCCTCCGCACCCGACCAGCAAAACCGGCACCACAATCAGCAAAGCCGCCAACGCCGCTAATTTCAACCTGCCCATCATGCACCCGCCACCTCACTCCCGGCACCCGCCGGCAGTATACCGCCGCGCCCGCAAAATGGTTTGTCGCCTCCCGCCTGCAGCCACCCTGCCAGCTTTCCCACCGGCGCTGCCTTTACCGGGCAAACCGGGGAAAAGCCAGGAAACCGCAGTTTACCGCCCTGGCCATGGCCAGCCCATCGGCCGGAGTCAGTCTGTCGGCCAGCAGCAGGCTGTAGCGGTACTCATGAAATCCACCCAGTGTCGCCTTGAAGTTTGTCTCCCAGAAGTTATTCATCACCCAGCTGTACAGGTGATCGATATTGTTGCAGCCCGGTTCGCCGGCCAGCCTGATCGGATGGGCGGCCAGGGTGCCCAGGCTGATCAGCGGGGCGTCGGTCGTGGCAATGACCAGCGACCGCTGGCCGCCGACAAACGCCATCCCGTTTTCCACGGCGTAGAAATCGGTGCAGCTGCCCGGCAGCTGGTCAATCCGCGGCCGGACAACCGCCGCCATCTTGTCGATGTAGAAGACCTCATCCCGGCAGCCGGTGGTTAGAGGCAGGGCCAGGTACAGGTTTTCCGGCTGCCAGACGCTGTGCTTGTGCAGCTGCAGGACAAAGTCGATCCGCGGCAACTCCCGGTAAACGGTCAATACCACCCGGCACAGCGACGTCCCCGGCAGGCGGTAGTGCAACGTCACCCGCGAATATATCCTGCCCTGTTCGTCGGTGGTGACATTGATCAGCTGGCCGGCCGTCCGGCAGGTGGCGAAAGTTTTGCGGTTCCTGCCCATCGACCGCCTGAGACTGTCCATCTCCTGCCCGTCGGTCACTTCGTACACCGGGGTGAACAGGTTGTATTCCCGTTCAGCCCGCAGCAGGCTGATCCCACTCGGCCGGTGGTACAGCCCAGTTACCCCCTGCCCCGGTGTAAATGCCACTTCCCACTGATCAGTGGACAGTCCGTCAGGCGACAGCCGATCGTCAGCCGGCCAGTAGGCCGCCAGATCATTCACTCCATCCACCCCACCGGGCGGACGCATTGTGTGGCGCACCAGCGGCGGCTGATCCAGTTCGCGCAGGGAAAAGGTCTTTTCCTGCTTCGGGGCTAGCCGGACCGGCCAACACACTTCCCATCCCCGCGGCACCGTCGACAGCTGATACCGAACTGCCTGACCGCTGTCGTCATCGACAAGCTGAAAATGCTCATGGCCAAACAGTGTCTCGAGCTGAACCCTGGCAACCTCGGTCACCGCCCGGTCATGCGGATTGATCACCTTGAAGGACAGCGGACGATCAACGGCAATTCCCGTTTCCCCGCAGGCAAAGGTCAGGCAGTCGAGATCGCGCGACGCCGCCTCGTGGGCCCGGACGGCGTAACCAGTTTTCCTCAGGTCGGTATCGTTGGCAATCGTCCCCCACGGCTGGTTGACCGAAGCTGAATGCCCCCAGGTGTGTTCGGCGTAAAGCATCAGGTAATCAAGAGCTTCTTGCCGGTGGGCAGGGCTGCCCAGCCTGCCGTCCCGATCGAGCTGGCTGCAGATGTAATACTTGCGCTGGGCATCGCGGTAGTGCTTGAGCACCAACGGGGTCGACCCCACCCCGTCCGACCACCAGTCCGGCCAGTCGCCGCTGAAGGTTTCGATTTGATTGGCGTGCTCGCGTACCTTGGCGAACAGCTCCTCCAGGGTCGCCATTTGGAAGCTAACCCTGTCCCCGTAGTCCCGGTTCCAGCGATGGACAAACTCGATTATCCGCACGCTGGGGGGAGAGTTGTCGGTCATCAGCCCGGAAACCGTTATCGGCACAAAATCAAACGGATAGTCTTCTTCCTCCAGACAGCGCAGGTAGTCGAAAAGCCGCCGCCGGCCGATCTCCTCCGCCGGCAGCTGCTGCCGGTCAAGATTGTCGGCCTTCAGGGTATACCCCCAGCCCCCCAGGCCGTGAATGGCCATCTCGTTGCCGAGATGATAATGGTCGCCGAGCCAGACCAGCAGTTTGCGCTGCCGCGGGGTTTGCCAGAAGAACGGCCGCTGCTTTCTGCCGGTCGGATGGTAGCCGTGGTGGGTGTGAAGACAGGTGAGGAGGTTCTCCATTCCGTTGTCAAGCAAAACGTCGGCATACCCCCAGCCGTAGCCATTGATATCGGCGGTCATCGCGCAGCTGAACCTAATGCCGTGCCGGCTGGCCATCGCCGTGCACCGCTTCAGCGTCCGGTCAAACACATCGGCATCGAGGATCTCAGCGCAGTTCAGATAGTTCCCGGAAACCGATATCTGCCCCCGGCGGACGTAGTCGGCGAAATCGTCGACATAGCGCGCCGGGGCCGTTGTCAGAAACTTCTCCACACACCAGAAGCTCTCGCACGTCCACTTAAACCCCTGCCATTCCTGCCGCCCGCCCCGGTGGGCCTCGTTGAGGATATCAACTACCAGCTCGAGGTTGGCCACGTGGTGCCGTTCGATTTTCTCCTGGCGGTCAGTGTACCCCACATCGGTGTGGGAGTGATGGATAAGCAGAACATCCCATTTTTTCATCTTAACACCCTTCCCTACAGTTTTTGCCGGTTCTCTTCCGGAAAATCCATTCAAGCCAGCTACTGCCGGCGGTTTTTCACCCACTCGTCCAGCTGGCGCTGCTGCTCGGCCAGCAGCCTGTCCAGGCCAGCTTTTTTCAGTTCCTGGTTCAATTTGGGCAATGCCACGCCGGGGTCGCTCTGGCCGGTAAACAGCCCAGGACCGTACTGGTTCATCACACTGGTCACCGCTGCCAGTTCGGCGGTTACCGGGGTGTGGTCAAAGTGAAAGCCGAGGATTTGCGAAGACACCGCACTGTCATTCCACTCCCTAAATCTCTCCCATTTGTCGTCCGGGTCACCGGGCACCAGGTAGGTTATAAACAGGTTGCCCAGGGAAAATCCCGGCATTTCGTAGTTGGCGTGCCCCGGCAGAAATTCGATGCGGTTGGCGGCGATCTTTTGGTAGTGGATTCCTTCAATTCCGTACTGAATGGTATTGCGCACATACGGATCGGTATTCAGCAGATTGAGAAACTTCATCACTATGTCCGGCCGCCGGCTGTTGATCGATATGGCCATCATCGATCCCATAACCGAGTTCTTGGTGACAATCGGCCTGAACTCGGGAAAGGAAACGATCTTCATGTTCATCGCCGCGCTCCAGATGTTGTCGGCGTAAGGCTGGTAGCCGGCATAATCCGCCCCCCAGCGCCCGGAGACAATTATGCTCTGGTCATCGCGGATCTGTGCGGCATCCGGCGCAATATACCCTTTTTCGTAAAATTCCCGGTAGAGCCGGAAATATTCCTGAAACTCCCGGTCCTCGTACTGGTTGAATACTTTGTAGTTTCCCTGTTCGATCCGCACCGCCCCCGGCAGGCCGGAGTTGGCCAGAATGAAGTCCATATCCCCCATCAGGTAGTTCATGTTGCCGAAAATGGCGTATGGGGTGTATCCGGGGTATTGCTCCCTGATTTTCTGGAAATACGGCGCCAGCGACCGCAGGCTGTCGGGACCGGCCAGCGGCCTGAAATCGGACAGGGAAAACCCCAGTTTGGTCATCAGGTCGTAATTGATCCGATAGACCACCTGCTGGCCTATTTCCTTGTTGGCCGGAATGGCGTAAAGCTGGCCGTTTATCTTCGCCCCCTCGATAAACCGGGGGTCGAGGGCCTCCTTTATCCCCTGTCCGTAGCGGTCGAGCAGGTCGTTCAGCGGATAGAACGCTCCCCGCATGGCGTTTTGCTCATACGGGTTGCTCCAGGAAGCGGTAAAGCACAAATCGTAGTTTTCCCCTGAAATAAGCACCACGTTCATCTTTTCCCGGTAGTTGGCCCAGTCGATCATCCTGATGTCCAGCTCGGCGCCGATTTTTTCCCGTAAATATTCGTTGAGCCTGGCCTCAACCAGTTTCAGATCCTTCTGCGGCGTGCCAATGGTGTACCAGACAATGCGGTAGGGATTATCGGGCGTACCTTCCTCAACTGCCGGCTGACAACCGCCGGCCAGCAGCAGTCCTGCCCCGACCAACAGAACCGCCAGCATCCGTGCCAGCCCGGCCGCCCGCATCAGTCCTTCACCCCGCCCACGGTCAGCCCGCGGATAAAGTAGCGCTGGAAGAACGGATAGGCGAGGATAATCGGCACGGTGGCCAGAATTACCACCGCCATCCGGGCGGCGTCGGTCGGCATATTGCGCAGCAGGTCGAAGGCCTGGGCCGACAAATTGGTGGAGTTCTGAATGATAAACTGGAGGTTGGACTGGATGTTCATCAGCATGGCCTGGACCGGGGTGAGCGACGGCTGGTCGATGAATAGCAGGGCGTTATACCAGTCCCCCCAGTAGGCAAAAGCCGAAAACAGGGCGATGGTGGCCACTCCCGGCAGCGACAGCGGCAGAACGATCCGGAAAAAGATCCTGAACTCGCCGGCCCCGTCGATCTTGGCCGCCTCGATCAGCGGCTTAATATTGCCAGCCCGGAAATAGGTGCGCAGGATCATAATGAAAAACGAGTTGAAGGCCAGCGGCATAATCAGTCCCAGCAGCGAATTGCGGAAGTGCAGTAACTGGGTGGATACCATGTAAAACGGAACCAGCCCGCCGGAAAACAACAGGGGAATGATCGCCAGGTAGGTGAAAAACTTCCGGTAACGGAAGTCGTCGCGGGCAATGGCGTAGGCGTACAGCGACGTTATCAGCACCGACAGCACCGTGCCCGCCACTGTAACCACTATTGTCACCCCGTAGGAAGTGATGATCTGCTGACCGATGGTGAACATGTACTGATAAGCCCCGAAGCTGAACTGCCCGGGCCACAGCCGGTAGCCGTTAGCGGCAATCGATTCGTTGGACGACAACGAGATCATCAGCACAAACAGCAGCGGATACACGCAGGCGGCCGACAGCAGAAACAAAAACAGGTTGAGGAGCAAATTACCGCGGGCAGATACCTGGCCAACCCCCCGGCGCCCGGTTTTAAACATTGTCAGCCCTCCTTCCCTAAAACATCGCGCTCTCGCGATCGTATTTCTTTATCACCTTGTTGACCAGCATGATCAGGATAAACCCGACCACTGACTGGTACAGCCCGGCTGCCGTGGTCATACCGATATCGCCGGTGTACATCAGACTGCGGAACACGTAGGTGTCGATCACGTCGGTGGTGGGGTAAAGCGCCCCAGAATTGAGCGGCACCTGGTAGAACAGGCCGAAATCGGCCGAAAAAATCCGTCCCACCGCCAGCAGCACCATAACGATTATCAGCTTGTACAGATGGGGCAGCGTGACGTAAATGGTCTGCTGCCACTTGCCGGCTCCGTCAATCTCGGCCGCCTCATAGTACTGGCGGTCGATGCCCATAATCGCCGCCAGGTAGATCACCGCATTGTAGCCGGCATTTTTCCACAGGTTGATGAACGACAGAATGTACGGCCAGACCCCCGGCTGGTCGTACCACTGCACCGGCTGCCAGCCGAACTGGCCGAGCATGCCGTTGACCGCCCCCTTGTCAAAACTGAGGAAGCCAAGCAACAGGTATCCCACCACCACCCAGGAGAGAAAATAGGGAAAAAACAGGCAGGTCTGGTAAAGCTTGGCCAGCCGCCGGTTGAGCAGCTCGCTGAGGGCCACGGCGATGGCCAGGGCCAGTATTGTTCCGGTAACGATGAACACCAGATTGTACAGTATGGTGTTGCGGGTTATTATCCAGGCATTTTGCGAGGCAAACAGAAACTCAAAGTTCTGCAGGCCGCACCAGCTGCTCTCCCACAGGCTCTGCCAGAAGCCGCCCCGGGCAAAGTGAAAGTTTTTGAACGCCAGCACAATCCCGCCCATCGGCAGATACTTCAGAAGTACCAGCCAGATAAAGCCCGGCAGCACCATCAGCAAAAAGGCGGTGTTTTTACGCAGCCGCCAGCCGCCCGTCGCCCTGACCGACATAAAGCCCCCCTTAAACCGCCGGCAGGCTGATGTTGGTGCCACCAGCCCCGCTGAATACGTGCCCCTCGTCAACCTTGACCCGGAATTGCCCGACGTCACCCGGCTGCAGCTGCCCGGCCCGGCTTCCCTCCAGCCTGGCCACGTACTCGTCGCCGTTGACCCTGAAATAGCAATAGGCCTCGCCACCCGTCCGCTCGACCAGGCTGATTTCGCCACACAGGCCGGCCTGTTCCCCGCCCGGTCCGGCCAGGTCGATGCTGTCAGGGCGGATGCCGAACCAAACCTCTTCCCCGTCGGCCGGCCAGCTGGCCAGCACCCGGGCGGCTTGAGCCGGGGCCAGTGCCCACTCCTGCCCGCTTACCGCCACCACCACCTGGTCACCGATCCGTTTCAGGCCGGCCCGGTGGATATTCATGGCCGGCGAGCCGATGAAGCCGGCGACAAACTTGTTGGCCGGCCGCTCGTACAGGGCCATCGGCGTGTCGGTTTGCATGATCCGTCCGTCCTTCATCACCGTTATCCGGTCGCCCATGGTCATGGCCTCAACCTGGTCATGGGTCACGTAAACCATGGCCGCCCGTTGTCCCCCGGCCTTCAGCTCGCGATGGAGCTGCACCAGCCGCGCCCGCATCGATACCCGCAGCTTGGCATCGAGATTGGACAGCGGCTCATCAAACAGGAATACGTCCGGCTTGCGGACGATTGCCCGTCCCACTGCCACCCGCTGCCGTTGGCCGCCCGACATGTCTTTGGGCTTGCGGTCGAGCAGCCCTTCTATTTCCAGCTTAGCCGCCGCCTCCCGCACCCGGGCGTCGATCTCGGCCCGCGGCAGCTTGGCCAGTTTTAGGGCAAACGCCATGTTTTCGTACGCCGTCATGTGCGGGTAGAGGGCGTAATTTTGGAAGACCATGGCGATCCGCCGGTCCTTGGGGTCGAGGTCGTTGACCACCCGGTCACCGATGGTTATGGTGCCGGACGTCACCTCCTCCAGGCCGGCAATCAGCCGCAACAGGGTGGATTTGGCACACCCCGACGGACCCACCACCACCATGAACTCGCCGTCGGCGATCTGAAGATCAATGCCGTGCAGGGCCTTGAACCCGTTAGGATAGACCTTTTCCAGTTTTTCAACTTTGACGCTGGCCATAATTACCTCCTCCCCGGGCAGGAAAAGTCCCTCCGGCGCCATAGACGCAGAAGGGACCCTCATATTATTATCCCAGCCCTATTTTACCCCCTTGCTGTTGAGGAACGGGCCGTATTTTTTGTCGACATCGGCGATATGGGCCAGCAGCCAGCCCTTGAGGAACCGGTACACCGAGTCGGCCGTCTCGTAGGGGGCGCTCTCGAAATTAGCCATCGCCGCCTTGACCCGGTCGGCAAAATACTTGTGCTGTTGCCGGTGGTTATCCAGATCGGGATAACCGTATCTGGCCATGTACTCCTCCTCCTTGCCGAAGTGATCGGTGGCGTACTGGGCCAGCTCGGACAAAATCCCCCGCAGCACGGCCGGCGGCTGCTGGTTGTTTTTAATCCGCTGCAGGGTGTCGTAAAGGTTGTTGATCATGTCGATCAGGCGGGCGTGCTGCCCGTCAAACACGCCGACGTTAGTTTTCAGGCCGGCCGTCAGGCGCAGGCGGCCATCGTCGTCCAGCTTGCTGCCCTGCAACAGCAGCGCCCCGGCAAATGATACCACCTCTTCCTGCATTTCGGCGGCAATGGCTGACAATGACCGGCTGGCCGAAGCTATTTCTTCCATTGAGGCCGAAGTTTCCTCGGTGGCCGCCGATACCGACTGGGCCTGCAGCGCCACGTTGCGGCTCACAGCGTCCACATCCTTGATGGCGTGCACCATCCGCTGGCTGCCAGCCGCCATCTCCTCCACCGCGGCGGAAATTTCCCGCATCTGCGAGTTGACCTCGGTAATCGCACCGGCGATTTCCCGGAACTTGGCCGCCGCCGAATCCACCACCTGGGCGCCGGTCTTGACCTCCTGGGCCCCCGACCGCATGGCCGTCACCGCCCGCTCGGTATCCTGCTGAATCTCGACGATCAGCGATGAAATCTGTTTAGCCGCCTCCTGGGACTGCTCGGCCAGCTTGCGCACCTCCTCGGCCACCACCGCAAACCCCCGGCCCTGTTCGCCGGCCCGGGCGGCCTCGATGGCAGCGTTCAGGGCCAACAGGTTGGTCTGGGCGGAAATCGAAGCGATGGTATTGACAATCTGCCCGATCGACTGCGACTGTTCCCCGAGCTTGTTGATCACTGCGCTCAGGTTGTCCACCGCCTGCTGGATGCTAAGCATCTGGGCGATGGCCGTCTCGGCCGCCTTGCCGCCGCTGGAGGCAATCTCCACCATCTCGGCCGAACTGGCCGAGACGTGGTTGGCGGTGGCTGCCACCTGTTCGAGGCTGGCCGAGTTTTCCTCGATCACCGCCGAGGTGTCGGCCACGGCGTGGCTCTGCCGGTCAATACTGCCGGCAATTTCGGTCACCGCCTCGGCCACCTGGTTCGATGCCTCGGCCGCTTCGTGGGAGCTGCCGCTGACGCTTTCGCTCCCCGCTGATACTTTATCGGCCAACATGATTATTTTCTGGAAAACTTCGCGCAATCGGTTTCTCAATGCATCCAGCGAGCGGGCAATTTCGCCAAATTCGTCCACCCGCTCTGACAACCTGCGATCAACTGACACATCGAACTTTCCCGCTGCCATTTCGGCGATGATTGACGCGGTCAGTAAGACCGGGCGGCTAACCGTCCGGCTGAGAACGACGGACAGACCAGCCGTTATCAGGAACAAAATCAGTGCCACGATACCAATGTTGACAATGTTGGCCCTTCTTTCCGCTTCTACCTCAGCCATTGAATTATTGACCGCAATCATGCCGATTACATTGCCGCTGCTGTCAGTCAGCGGGCTAAACATCACGAAAAACGGCACGCCGCGAATAACTGTTATCCCGAGGTAGTCTTTCCTGTCCCTGAGCACCGTCCGGCTGATCTCTTCCTCAACCTTTACCCCCACAGCCCGCTTGCCGTCGTCCATTTTGACGGTGGTCGCAACCCGGACATCGCCGGCGCAAATGCTGATATTGCCCCCCATTGCTCCCACCATTTTGTCGATAAACGGCAACATATCGGCCGCTTTTTGCCCCCCGCAGTACAGCTCGCCGTTTTTCATCTCCCACTTGCCGCCGAACTGATCGTTGATCGTCATCTGCAGCACCTGCATTTTTATCCGCAGCTTGTCCCTGGCGTCGTTCTCTATGATTGAACTGGCACCGCGGATAGCTATGAAGCTGGTAACCGCCACCGCCAGAATGACCAGCGTCAGAAACGCCAGCGTCATCCTTCCCCGTGTTTTAAGCCGCACCATACATCAATCATCCCCCTTGTGGAATTACTTAATTTTTCCTGAAAAAACCAGTGTGTTCAGCTGTTGTGCCACTCAGTACCGATACCGCGCCAGCTCGTCGCTGTCCAGTTCCCCGTCGTAGTCAATCCCCTCGTAGCCAAACCCGTTAATTTTCAGAAAATCGTCCATAAATCCGGCAAAGTCGGTGATGGTCTCCAGGTTGTCGTCGTTGACCTGGGGCATGATTCTCTCGACCTCTGCCTGGATGGCCGGGTCCATCTCCCAGTTGTCCGGCCGGACCCTCCCTTCGTCGTCGGTCACCCGCCGGTTGCCGTACACCATATCCCGCATAAACCGGTAGATGTGCTCGACCGCCGTCTCGTGCACCCCGCGTTCCTTCATGACCTTGAACAGCACGCTGACGTAGATGGGCAGCAGAGGGATATAAACGCTGGCCTTGGTGACAATTGCCCGGCAGACGGTGACAAACCCTTCGCCGCCCAACCGCTTCATTATCCTGTCTATTTCCCGGCCCTTGGCCTCCAGGTCGCGTTTGGCCGCACCGATCGTCCCCCCGCCGTAGATAGCCCGGGTGGCCTTCGGCCCGTCGTAGGAATAGGCCGTGGTCTTGCAGCCGCGGGCCAGCACCCCGGCCGCCGCCAGTGCCTCAATCCACAGCAGCCAGTCCTCTCCGCCCATCACCTTGATCGTGGCGGCGATCTCCTCGTCGCTGGCCTGGGCCATCCTGCCGGTGACAATCTTCTTTTTGTTGATGTCAATGGTTGCCCCCTCGACCTCGCAGCCGATGCTCTTCAGGGCCGAAGTGTAAGTCCTGCCGTCGGCCGGATCGGTCCGCCGCCCCGACGCCAGCGAATACACCACCCAGTCCACCTGCCCGCCGAATTCCCGCTTTATATAGTCGATAACCTCGTCCTTCATCTCGCGGCTGAACGCGTCGCCAACGAAGTTTCGTGCCACTAGACCGCATTTCTCCGCTTCTTCCTTAAACCAGATGTTGTTCCACCAGCCGGCGCTGCCCAGCCGCTTGCCGCTCACCCCGGTTTCAAACGAAACGCCAATGGTATCCGCTCCGCAGCCAAACGCGCTCACCACCCGGGTGGCAAGGCCGTAGCCCGACGAGCCGCCGATAATCAGCGCCTTTTTGCAGCCGGCAAACTTCCCCCGCCGCCCGACACTGGCGATCTGTTCCCGCACCGCCTGCCGGCAGCCGAACGGGTGCACATTCAGGGCAATCATCCCACGAAATTCCGGTTTAACTTTTATCTTCATCGCCGCTCCCCTGTTAATACTGAAAATTGACTGTCAGCCGGCCTGTTCGATGGCCACCGCCACCGCCACGCTGGCCCCCACCATCGGATTGTTGCCCATGCCGATCAGCCCCATCATCTCGACGTGGGCCGGCACCGACGACGAGCCGGCAAACTGGGCATCGGAATGCATCCGGCCCATGGTGTCGGTCATCCCGTACGAGGCCGGCCCGGCCGCCATGTTGTCGGGATGGAGGGTGCGGCCGGTACCGCCGCCCGACGCCACCGAGAAGTACTTCTTCCCCCGCTCGGCCGCCTCCTTTTTGTAGGTCCCGGCCACCGGGTGCTGAAACCGGGTGGGATTTGTCGAGTTGCCGGTGATCGATATGTCCACATCTTCGTGAAACATAATCGCCACCCCTTCCATGACGTCATCGGCCCCGTAGCAGCGCACCGCCGCCCGCTCGCCCTTTGAGTAGGCCTTCTCCCGCACGATGTTCAGCCTGTTGCTAAAATAGTCGTACTTGGTCTCCACGTAGGTGAAACCATTGATCCGGGAGATGATCAGGGCGGCGTCCTTGCCCAGGCCGTTGAGAATCACCCGCAGCGGAACCTGGCGGACCTTATTGGCCGACCGGGCGATACCGATCGCCCCCTCGGCGGCGGCAAATGACTCGTGCCCGGCCAGAAAGGCAAAGCACCTGGTTTCCTCCCGCAGCAGCATGGCGGCCAGGTTGCCGTGCCCCAACCCCACTTTACGGCTTTCGGCCACCGAGCCGGGAACGCAGAAGGCCTGCAGCCCCGCCCCAATCGCCTCAGCGGCAGCCGCTGCCTTGTTTATTCCACGCTTTATCGCAATCGCCGCCCCCACGGTGTACGCCCAGCAGGCGTTTTCAAAACAGATGGGCTGGATCCCCCGGACAATGGCCGGCACATCCAGGCCTCGGCCGCGACAGATGGCCTGTGCCCCCTCCAGGCCGTCGATCCCCTCGGCCGCCAAGACCAGGTTGATCTTATCGATCCGCCGCTCGTAGCCTTCAAACAGTGCCATATTTACTCCCTCCTCAACCGTGGCGCGGATCGATGAACCGCACCGCCTCGTTGTAGCGCCCGTACTGACCGCCGGCTTTGGCCAAGGCCTCGCCGGGTTCCATCCCCTTGGCAATATACTCCATCATCTTGCCGACGTGCACAAATTTGTAGCCGATTATCTCTCCGTCCCCATCCAGCCCCAGCGAAGTCACATATCCTTCGGCCAGCTCCAGGTAGCGCGGCCCTTTGGCCAGTGTGCCGTAGGTCGTCCCCACCTGGCTGCGCAGGCCCTTGCCCAGATCCTCCAGCCCGGCCCCCACCGGCAGCCCGCCCTCGGAAAAAGCCGTCTGGGTCCGGCCGTAGGCTATCTGCAGGAACAGCTCGCGCATCGCCGTGTTGATCGCGTCGCACACCAGATCGGTGTTCAGCGCTTCCAGCACCGTCCGGCCCGGCAGAATTTCCGCCGCCATGGCCGCCGAATGGGTCATGCCCGAACAGCCGATGGTCTCGACCAGGGCCTCCTGGATAACCCCGTCCTTGACGTTAAGGGTGAGCTTGCAGGCCCCCTGCTGGGGGGCACACCAGCCTACCCCATGGGTCAGCCCGCAGATGTCCTTAATCTCCCTCACATGCACCCACTTGCCCTCCTGCGGCACCGGGGCGTTGGCGTGGCATCCACCTCTGGCCACGCATTCCATACTTTGCACTTCCGCTGACAGCATCGATCTTCCATCCTCCCGTCGCCATTTCTCCTTCGATACAGTTTCGCTGCCCGGGCCGATTTTCCTGCTCCGGTTTTGTCAACCGGCGGCAATCAGGCTATAATGGGAGCGACGCGGCCGGTTTTAAACCCCGGCAGCAGTCATCCCATTGAGAGAGGTGGCAATTATGCAGAAAAATCCCCGTTTGCAAAAGCTGATGCGCGTATACCTCCTCGAGCACGAACGCCTGCACGGCAAACCCCTGTTCCACGCCATCGTCGAGCAGGCCAAGCGGCTCGGCCTGGCCGGGGCCACCGTGCTGCGCGGCATCTGCGGCTTTTCCAAGCACACTCAGGTGGTGAGCGCCAGCATTGTCGACCTGTCGGCCGATTTGCCGCTGGTCATCGAAATTGTCGACGAAGAGGACCGGCTGAACCAGCTGCTGCCGTTTATCGACCAGCACCTGCAGGACGGTCT
The DNA here is from genome assembly GCA_026416215.1 of Negativicutes bacterium. Taxonomy (GTDB): domain Bacteria; phylum Bacillota; class Negativicutes; order SKW292; family SKW292; genus SKW292. The sequence continues at coordinate 14,766 of JAOAFP010000009.1, forward strand.
GGTCACCGTCGAGGACGTCACCGTCCTCCGGGTCTTCCCCCCCGACCGGGATAGCCTGGCGGGTGGAGGGCGATATGCTGGTTAACCTACTGCTGGTGGCGGCCGGCGGGGGAACAGGAGCGGTCTGCCGCTACCTCACCTCCCTCTACGCCGCCAGCCGCTGGGGGGCGGCCTTCCCTTACGGCACCCTGATCGTGAACATCGCCGGCAGCTTCATCATCGGCCTGTTTCTCACCCTAGCAGTGGAAAGGTTTGACCTCGACCCCCGCTGGCGGCTGCTGATCGCCACCGGCTTCCTCGGCGGCCTGACCACCTTTTCCAGCTTCAGCATCGAAACCCTTTCCCTCTGGGAAGCCGGCGCCCTCAGCTACGCCCTGCTGAACACCGCCGGCAATTTGCTTTTGAGCCTGCTGGCCTGCTGGGCGGGGATGGTGGCGGCAAGGGTGGTGTGACTTGCCCGCGGTGACGGTTAAGTGGCAATACCGCAATATGGCAGGCAAGTGCCGAAAAGAACACCCTCCGCTTCTAAGCGGAGGGTGTTCTTTTAATTTCCCCTGTCAGCCCTGTCGGCCGTTTTAATGATCCGTCAGCTTCCGGACTCAATTTCGAAAGATGCGGAGATTACGTTGAAAGATGCGGAGTTCACAAAGTTAGGCTGTATGGTTACCGTTTGCGTCATTACTTCTCCGTTCGCCTTACATGTGAGCTCAAACTGACCGATGGTCAGCCCGCCGAATGTCGCAACGTGGCCATATTTCCCAGAATCCACGGTGGTTGCGGTCTGATTCTGGATTGTAACCTCAGCCTCCACGCCGGGTGCAAGACCGGCTACTGTAACAACTAGCGACCCTGTATTGGGCGTTGTCATGGGAATCATCGGAATAACGCCCGAAGTACCCGGTTCTCGCACGTCCACATCGCACGTCCCAACGTAATAACCGCTCTTCCTGCCTAAAAAGGTCGGGATTCCTTCTTGAACACCCGGGACAGTTAACTTGCCTTGGCTGTCAGTCACGCCCACCTTTGTCGTACCAAGGTAGACATCGACGCCCTGAACCGGAGCAAACGATGGATTCACGGCAGACAACTGAACAGTATACTTGTTCGCGATTTTTACCATTGTTATATAACACTCATTCCCATAATGTTCATCAGGATCCGCTATCATCAGTATTCCCGTCTCCGGATTGTACCCGGCCTTTGTCGCTGTCACCGGCTGATATCCGGCCGGCAAACTGTCAAAATATGCTTTGCCTTGCCCGTTTGTTACTTTCTGCTGCCCGGCAACCGTAACCATCACCCCGGGCAGCACATTGCCATCAAAATCTTCAACATATACTGTCCCTGTGCCATAGCCGGTAGCCTTGTTCAACGGCACAGAAACCAGTGTTTGCTGCCCGGCGGTTACCGTAAATTTAGTCGAGTCTGCATAGTTATAGCTGTCTTTTAGACCTCTTACGGTGAATGTGCCGGGGACAACGTTTCCCATCACAGCCCCCCCGGCCGCATCAGTGATTGCACTGCTACTTGCTTCACCTTCAGGCCCAAACAAGAAGACTGAGGCACCGGAAAGCGGCTGCCCCGACGATTTATCGGTAATAATCACCTTAACGCTGCCCGTGCCGGGAGTGTCGGGCACCAACGCCAGTGACAACGGTACAGCACTGTACCCGTCCGACGCGACCAGCTCTGTTGCATAGATGTTCCCATAGCCGGGCTTGCTCGCCGTTACTGCGTAACTGCCACTTGTCAGGCCACTGATCTCCGCCTGGCCTTTGGCATCAGTGGTTGCGGTATACAGTATTCCGCTGAACTGATTGATCGCGGTCACCGTAGCTCCCGCCACGGGAGCACCAGTGTAGAGGTTCACCACCGTGGCGTTAAATTTGCCCGACCCGGGAGTTACCTTGGTCAAAAGCAGGTTGACACTGGCCTGTTTGTCGGCTTCGACTTTTATCGCCTTGCTGTCCGGCGTGTATCCGGATTTTTTCGCTGACACCGTGTAATCGCCGGCATTAACGCTGGAAAATTCAGCCTTACCGGCGCTGTCGGTGGTTTTTTCGAACGCAACTCTGTCGCCCTCTATGACCTGGACTGTAGCTGCTGGCAGCGGATTACCCGACTGATCGCCGACTGTGACCAGCAGCGAGCCGGTTACCGGCACAACTGGGTTCATAACCTGGCTGACATCAGTGTACTTGCCTGCCGTCACCTCAACCTGCTTCTTAGCTTTTTCATACCCGCTCTTCTCAAACTCGACATCATAATTGCCCGGGGGCAACTCTGATATGCTCGCCTTTCCGTCTTTGTCGGTGATAGCCGAGCCCACTGAACCACCGGACGAATTTTTGACCAGCACCTTCACCCCATCGATAGGGTCGCTTGTTGTCGCATCAGTAACAGTAACTGCAATTCCTCCCGGGTTTGTCGGCGGCAAGGTAATCTGTACCGGCACCACCTTACCGGCTTCAATTTGGGCTGTTTTCGAACCATTTCCGTATCCCGGCTTCGATCCGTTCACAACGTAACCCCCAAGCGGAAGATTGCCAGGCTGCACCGTGCCATCACCGCCTGTATCACCGCTCCAGACGACATTGCCCTGTGGTAGCAAGACTTGGATTTTTACCCCCGGCAGCTTGTTTCCCGACAGACCATCAACTGCCGTTATCTCAAAACTGCCGCCATTATAACTCTCCGCAAACTGCAGTACCCTTTCAACTGTGCTCCCTGCCTTTATTTCGTCGCTATTCAGCCGCAAATTTAACACCTGTTCTTGGTATCTACCAGTTATCTCTACCGGGCTACCTACCGGCAAATCGCTGAAAATTGCCGCATTGTGCTGTTCGTCAATAGTTTCTGTCTGACCAGCAACCGTGATCTGTGCGCCTAAAGCGACTGCGTTGCCCGGTACGGTTATTGCTTTTACCATTAGCGATCCTTTGTCCTGCCCCCCAGTGGGCACCATTTCTATTGTTACTGTTTCTCCCCCGTTATAATAACCAGTCACCCTCGGCGAATTATCGTAACCATCCTTATTGGCGCCTATAGAAATCTCCACACCGGCACCAACAGACAGCTGCAGCTGCCCATCGGTTGTAATGCCCTTACTCTGACCGTCGACGAGCACCTGAGCTCCGGATACAGGACTGCCGCTAACGGCATCAACCGTTTTGACCGTTATGGTAACCAGACTGCCCAAAGGTAGCATTTCAACTGTGCCCAAGTTATTAACTTGGCCTGCCTCCAACTTGACAGGCCCAACGGTTTTCGCAGCGTAATCCGTCTTGGTTAGCGACAAGGTTACATCAACTCCAGCAGCAACGTTGTTTATGAAAACATCCCCACTTGAATTGGTCTTCCCCGACTGACCAGAACTGGCGCTTACTAGCACTTCACGCAGCGGTGTTTTATCAAAACCGTTAACCACATTAAGAGTAATATCACCAGTTTTCGCCACCGGTGTCATAACTTGCGGAACTTGAATGTCTCTTCCGGCAATAACATTGACAAAATTAGACGCAGTGACAAATCCCGGCTTTATAAACTCTACTGAATAGCCGCCTGCCGGCAATTGTTTAAACCCTGCCACACCCGTTTCATCAGTTATTTTCTCCTGACCGTTATTCAACCGCACTATTACACCCTGCACGGGTATTCCTTGCGCATCTTGCGTTATAAACGCCACGTCACCTGAGTCAGGCATCATTTTAACCGGCTGTGGTATTGTCGCCTGTCCGGCTTCAATCTTCACCGGCAGCGACGCATTAATATAACCGGCTTTCTCCAATTGAACATTGTAGTCACCTGCCGGCAGATCCTTTATTTCCGCCTTTCCGTCCGGACCGGTATAGGCCGTACTTTCTGACAGGGCTTTTTGTCCTGCCGACTCAGCCGTAACTTTCACTCCGATCAGCGGATTGTCTGTTTTGTAATCCAGCACTGTTATTTCCAGCCAGCCTGTTCCTTGCGGCACAGGCGTCATTTCTATACTAAACTCTGTAAGTTTACCGGCCACCACCTGTTTTTCCCCAGAAGCTGCAGGGTAGAAATTGCTTAAGCTGCTCTCTACACTGTAGGTGCCTGGAACAATGTCAGAAAATTCAACTTTGCCTTCCTTGCTTGTCTGACCCGAGACAACATCTTTGCCGCTGCTGTCCTTAACAACAACATTGGCCCCCTCCAACGGACTGCCATTTTTATCTTTTACTGTAACTCTTATGCTGCCGGTCGTCGCTTGCAGTGCCTGTTCGTATGTTTTAACTTCGCCGGCCACAACCACCACATTCTGGGTCGCACTACCATATCCTTGTTTGGTGAATTCCGCGGTTTGTTTCCCGGCTGGCACTTCACTGACGGTGACCATTCCTTTACCATCAGTTTTACCAGTCTTTCCGGCAACATTAACACTCACCCCTGCAACACCTATGCCGCTGTCTTTGTCGGTCACAATAAATTGCAGTACCCCGGTGCTACCCGCCGGACTCATTGTCACCACCTGCGGAGCATTAAGGCCGGTTGTTATCTGAAATACACGCTCTAATGACACATACCCCTCTTTTTCAAACGTGAACATTCGGTCCCCAACCGGAATACCACCAACAGTGCTATCTCCATTATCATCAGTATTACCGGTAATATCACCGGTGGTAATTTGCACTCCGCTTATGCCTTTACCGGTCTCTGCATCTAATACATTAAACTGTATAGTGCCAACACTGCCCTCCTCACTCATTTTTTGAGTGAAGTTGCTGACTGTACCGCCTATAACATCTACCACTGAAGTTGCTTCTACGAACCCTGCTTTGGTAAATACAGCATTCTGTTTACCTGCTGGTATATCATATAAAGTAACTGTCCCTTTTTCCGAGGTATACCCATCAATACCGGCAATAACCACCTCCACTCCGCCTAGCGGAGACTGGCTGGCGGCATCAACGACGGTAAAAGTCACCGTACCCTTACTTCCTATCGGATACAACATCACCGGAACCGTGGTGTCCTGACCAGCCACCACATTAATTCCTATGCTCCTTGGTTCATATCCTGCCACATTTACAAACGCTTTCTGTTCTCCTGCTGGTAATCCAGTTATGGATGCCATCCCATTTGAGTCTGTAACTCCACTCTTACCGCTAACAGCAATATTGGCCCCAGCAATTAATTCGCCACTGTCTGCACTCATTACCACAAACAGCACATCCCCTTTGCTGTTCTGTGGGCTGAGCATGATATTAACCTGTTGCGGCTTGTCTGGAGTTGTTTGAACAACCACAACTCCGGTTTTAACAGAAGCATAGCCCTCTTTGGCAAAAGTTGCCTGCTGATTTCCGACAGGAATCTCCCCGATTTTCGCCTGTCCCTGACTATCAGTCTCGCCATACATTCCGCCTATTGACACCATAACACCATCTAGTGCTTTACCATCCAGCGCATTGGTGACGGTAAAGACAATCGTGCCTGTCGTTCCCTGCGGGCTAAGTTTTTGAACAATTTTGGTTGTTTGTGCGGCAACTACCTGTACAGGCACCTGTACCGACACGAAGCCGCTCTTGGCAAAGCTAATTGTTTGCTGTCCGGACGGCACGGAGTTAAACTCGGCAATTCCGCCGCTATCTGTGACTTCGCTGTGTCCTCCTACGCTCACCGTCACCCCTCCCACGGGGCCGCCGCCCGGCGTGTCCTCGATTACCTCAACCTCAATGCTGCCATTACTGCCAACAGGACTGATAAGTTGATTAACGGTGGTGGGCGGTGCACCGGGTGACACATTGACTACCTGCTGGGCGGCGTTATAGCCGGTTTTGGCAAAAAGCACCGTCTGTTCCCCGGTCGGAATACCTTCGATTACCACACTCCCCTGGGCGTTGGTAACACTATCTTCTCCGCATACACTAACCACGACTCCAGACACCTCGGAATTATCCAGTGCGTTCTTGACCTTGACACTAATAGCCCCCCACTCCGGTTGGACATCCCCTAAGTCAATTGGATACTGACTGCCATCTATCTGGTATTCCCCATATGCCTTGGACTTGCCGTACTGTTCTATGATTAGAACATATTTGCCAGGATTGACCTTAACGGTAGCAACCGCCTTACTACCCACCTGCTGAAATACCGCCGACGCATTGCTGGCCGCATGCGCGGTGTTCATTAGTTTGAACCAGCTGTCATTTTCCGAACTGTATCCTGCCACCGGTTCCAGGATCAATGTAGCGCCAACAAAACCTGGCGAAGCTGACACCTCCACCGTCGTCTGCTGCGTCACCTCTTCCTGCCAGCTTTCCACCATAATCCGGTACTCGCGTCCCACCGCCTGCAGCAGCTTGTACGACAAATCAACGGCGCTGGCACTGGTGGCCGCGGCTGCGGCAGCATCGCTCCCCCACAGGGCCGGCTTGCGGTCGTCGGCTAACAGATCAACGGTAAAGGTTGCCTCCCAGTTGCCGGCGTTGTAGTTGTCGTTGCGGTAGCTCACCCCGATATTGACCTGCGGCGACAGCTGCATCGACGTCCTGATCTGGTAGCCGGACATATCGCTGTTGTAATTGGCGTCGTACCAGTAACCCTTGGCATACAGTCCTAGCCACTCAGCCCCGGGGAAGGTGGTGCCGGCTTCAAAGTCAAACCCGCTCAGCGCCTGCTGGTAGACATTCCACTGTGTGCCGCTGTTGTCGGTGTACGTGTTCACCAGCTTCTTGCCGCTCAGCGGCAGGTAGTAGTTGGCCCGGTACTCGGCCTGCCCGGCAAAATATTCCAGCCCGGCCCCCAGACGGCTGTGCCCCTGGCTGAACGCGTAGTCGTAGAACAGGTTGTAGCCGAACATGCTGCTTTTGTCGTCCGACAATATCCGGTTGCCGACGCCAAAGTTGAACAGCGGCCCGTCGGCGTACGCCACCCCCGACGTAGCATAGCTGCTGTCCGCCGACTGGTAGGAGTAGCGCAGCTGCCAGAACCACATGTTGGGGTTGTTGCGATCCTCGCCGAACGGTTGCACGGTGTTCAGCGTGAACATGGGATTATAGTTTTGATCGAACAAAAACGATATGTCGGTGGTTTTCATCCACTCCGGCCCGTTTTGCTTCATCTGGCCGATCCCGTAGGCAATACTCTGGTTGACCACCGCCAGCTGCTGCTGGTCGACATCCTGCTGGGTCTGTGGTGGCGGCTGGCTGGCCGCCGGCGGGGGGGTGTTACCGGCAACATCAGCCGACGACCACTGCATGGCCGTATCAGATGGCTGCCCCTCGGTCTGGCCGGCTGCCTGTTCAGCCCAGGCAACCGGCTGAGCGCCGATGCTCATCAATAAAGCCAGCAATACCACCAGTGACACGATCCTGTGACGGAACTTTCGCATACCCGAGACACCTCCTGTTTTATTTTCTTAAATTTTTTTGCCAGGCCCACGACGGGCCGTGCCTTGAAATTGCCCGTTCGACCAGAGTTTTGCCGCCGGATATTCTTCGGTGCAACCTACTCTGACACGGCCGGCGCCAAAGCTGTATTTTCTGCCCGTCTGCCAAAATTCTTGCCGGGAAACCGCGCCGGCCAAAAATATTTTCAGCCTTTTTCAGAAAGCGTACGGCGGCCGGACAATTCCCCGTTCGGTGACAATAGCGGTTATATACCGGGCCGGGGTGACGTCGAACGACGGGTTGAGCACTTTTACCCCGGCCGGGGCAACCGGTTGCCCGGCCAGGTGGGTGACTTCCTCTTCTCCCCGCTGTTCGATCGGGATCTGGCTGCCGCCGGCCAGTGCCGGATCAATGGTCGAGACCGGCGCCGCCACGTAGAACGGTATGCCGTGTTCACTGGCCAGGACGGCCAGCGGGTAGGTGCCGATCTTGTTGGCGGTGTCGCCGTTGGCGGCAATCCGGTCAGCCCCGACGATCACGCAGTCCACCATCCCCTGCCGCATGCAGTAGCCGGCCATGTTGTCGCAGATGAGCGTCACCTCTATTCCATCCCGCATCAGCTCGTAAGCCGTTAGCCGGGCACCCTGCAGACAGGGCCGGGTTTCGTCGGCCAACACGCTTATTTGCTTGCCCTTTTCCACCGCCGCCCTGATCACCGCCAGGGCCGTACCGTAGCCGCAGGTGGCCAGTGCCCCGGCGTTGCAGTGGGTCAGCACCCGGCAGCGGTCGCCAAGCAGCTCCTGCCCGTGCCGGCCAATCGCCAAATTGGCCGCCGCATCTTCTTCGGCCATAGTTTGGGCTTCAGCCAGCAGGCGTCGTTTTATCTCCGCGGCCGGCAACCCCCTCAGCCGCCCGGCCAGCTGCGTCATCCGGCTGACCGCCCAGGCCAGGTTGACCGCGGTAGGCCGGGCTGCCGCCAGCCGGGCGGCAATCTCGCCCAGCCGGCGGTGAAATTGCTCCCCTTCGGCCGCGATATGCCGTGCCCCGAGCGCCACCCCGAACGCCGCTGCCACGCCAATCGCCGGTGCCCCCCGCACTACCATGGTCCGGATCGCCTGCTCCACGCCGCAGTGATCGTCGTACCCGTGCCAGACTTCACGGTGGGGCAGCTGGGTTTGATCGAGCAGCCACAGCTTGCCCTGCTCGTAGCGCAACGGCCCGGTCATTTTTTCTTTCCGTCCTTTCTCCGTCCCGGCCGGCCAGCTCCCGCTTCCAGCCGGCGGTCGATCATTCCCATGGCGTTAATGACCGCCACCATCAGCGACAGAAACAGGAATACCACCGCCATGCCGCTCAGCATTATAACCATGCCCTGTCCGATCACTGCCTTTCCCCCCTGCCCCGGCAAAGTTCCTAGCCGCAGTCACTGGCACAGCACCAGCAGCACCCCGGCCGCCACCGCCGACCCAATCACCCCGGCCACATTCGGCCCCATGGCTGTCATCAGCAAAAAATTATGCGGATCGGCAGCCAGACCGACTTTGTTGACCACCCGGGCCGACATCGGCACGGCCGACACGCCGGCCGCCCCGATCAGCGGGTTGATTTTCTGCCGGCAAAATAAATTCATCAATTTCGCCATCAGCACACCCCCGGCGGTGGCGGAAGCGAAGGCGAACGCCCCCAGCAGCAGGACCCCCAGCGTTTCCTTCTGCAAAAAAATTTCGGCCTTGAGTTTGGATCCCACCGCCAACCCCAGCAAAATGGTGCAGATGTTGATCAGCTCGTTCTGGGCGGTGTGGGACAGCCTCTCCACCACCCCGCATTCCCGCAGCAGGTTGCCCAGCATCAGCATGCCGATCAGCGGGGTGGCGGCCGGCAGCAACAGCCAGCAGAGAAGAAAAATGGCCAGGGGGAATATAATACGCTCCCGCCGTGAAACTTCCCGCAGCTGGGGCATTCTGATCCGCCGTTCGCTGTCGCTGGTCAGAAGCCGCATAACCGGCGGCTGGATGATCGGCACCAGGGCCATATAGGAATAAGCAGCCACCGCCACCGCCCCCAGCCGTTCCGGTGCCAGCCTGGCAGTCAGATATATAGCCGTCGGACCGTCCGCCCCGCCGATGATGCCAATCGA
>JAOAFP010000086.1 GCA_026416215.1 Negativicutes bacterium
CTTTTATACATATTGAATCGGTGCCGATATCAACAATTTCTTTGGCTGTCCTGACGAATTCGGGCAGGGTGTGGAATGGGCTGATCGTGTAGACGATTGCTCCCTGCACGTGGGCGCCGGCACTTTTGGCCGCCCGCATCGCTGTTTCCAGATTGCGGACATCGTTCAGGGCGTCAAATATCCTGATTACGCCCACGCCGTTTTCCACACTTCGTCCAACGAACTCGCGGACCACCTCATCGGGATAGGGGTTGTAGCCAAGCAAATTTTGCCCGCGCAGCAACATCTGGATCGGGGTTTTTTTCAGTCTGGACTTCAGTGTGCGCAGTCGTTGCCAGGGATCTTCGCCGAGAAAGCGCAGACAGGCGTCAAAGGTGGCGCCCCCCCAGGCCTCAAGGGAGAAATAACCTACTTCATCAAGCTGCTCAAGCACTGGAAGCATATCCTCCGTTCTCATCCGGGTGGCGGCTATGCTCTGGTGTCCGTCCCGCAAAACGGTTTCGGTAATTTTGACAGGCTGGTTGCTGTTCATGAGCGATCCTCCTAGTCAGTGTTTTGAAGTTCGGTTCAGCCGGGTGGAAGGTGGCAGGCTAGAAAACTGTCGGGCTCGGTCTGGATAAGCAAAGGCTGGGCACTGAAGCACACCGCTGCAGCCCGCGGGCACTGACCGGCAAATTTGCAACCGGTAGATCCGGGCTGGTGGGTGATGGGGACTGACGGATCGGACAACCTACCGTCCCGGTATCGTTGGTGTGAATTTGCCAGCAGGATCTGGCTGTAAGGATGGCGCGGCCGGTTAAAAAACAGTTCAGTGGGGGCAGTCTCGACCAGGCTCCCCCTATACATCACCGCTACCCGATCGGCTATGTAGCGGGCCGCCGGCAAATCGTGGGAAATGAACAGGTAGGAAACGCCATACTGGCGGTGGATACCGACCAGCAGGTTGACGATCTGCGATTTAACTGAAGCATCCAGTGTGGCAAGCGGCTCGTCACAAACAATGAACCGGGGCTGACAGGCCAGTGCCCGGGCGATGTTAACACGCTGCCGCTGGCCACCGCTCAGTTCGCCCGGCAAACAGCTGTCAACTCCACTATCCAGGCCGACCGCCCAGATAAGCTCGTCTACCTTCAGCCTGACCGAGGCAGTGTCCAGCCCGGTGTGAAGTATGAAGGGCTCGGCCAGGGTCTGACGGACAGTCAGTCGGGGATTAAGCGAGGAGTAAGGATCCTGGAATACCATCTGGTAGCGACGACGCCAATCCATGTACTCCTTTCGACCCGAACTGGTGAATTCCTCCAGCCGGTGGCCGTCGAACAAAACCTTTCCGTCACTGGCCGGAATAATTCCCAGCATAATCTTTCCTAGTGTGGTTTTGCCACAGCCAGATTCACCGATCAGGGCGACGATTTCATTGTCGGCCACTGACAGGCTGACCCGATCGACCGCTGTGACTGAGCCGGCTTTGCCGGACGGAAACAATGACCGGCGGTTGGCCGGGAAAATTTTGGTTACTTCCTCAACACTTACCATGGCCTTCCAGTTCCCTATCGGCGTGAAGCCAGCAAGCTACCGACCTTTCCTGCGCAATTTTCACAATTGGCGGTTTACGGCGGCGGCAGACGTCGGCTGCTTGCGGGCAGCGTGCGGCGAATTTACATCCCGGTTGACCAGACGATCGTCCGGTCCGGTCGCTGGGGATTACAGACAGAGGTTGACCACGGTCGGACTCAAATGTTATGGTCGAGCTTACCAAGCCTTTAGAGTAGGGGTGGAGCGGAGTTCTTTGCAACTGACCGGCCGGGGCGGTTTCAACAATTTTGCCGCTGTACATTACCATTATCCGGTGGCAAAAATCGCTCGCCATGGTCAAATCGTGACTTATGAAAACTATTGCCCGGTCCTGTCCACGGACAAAATCGGTCATCGCTGCGGTTACTGCCGACCGGGATCCGGCATCAAGGGCGGTTGTCGGCTCATCAGCAATCAGCAGCCTGGGTTCGGTCAGCATGGCGGTGGCGATGGCAAGCCGTTGCCTGGTACCGCCCGACAACTGGTGAGGAAACTGTCGCAATTTTTCCTGGGGCCGGTCGAGATTAAGCCGTTCCAGCAGCCGGCAACACTGCCAGCTGGCCATCCGGCGCCGTTCAGGGTGAATGTGACTGATGATCCCTATCATCTGGCTGCCGACGGTGAACAGAGGGTTAAAAGCGTTGTGAAAATCCTGCCAGATCATCGACACAACCCGCCCCCGCCGGCGATTTTTTTCTTTTTCTTCCAATGCAAGCCAGTCGTCGCCTTCTAGGATCACCCTACCACCCTTAACAAACAGAGGAGGGGAATCGAGCAGGCCAGTTACTGCCTGGGCCAGAAGACTTTTGCCACACCCCGACTCGCCGACCAGACCGACGATTTCGCCGGGAAAAATCTCAGCAGACACACCATCAAGCAGATTTTCCGAACCGGCATCACCAGTGCCGACCGTCAGGTTTTCAACTGTTAAGATAGCCGGTTTGTTCATTTTGCTTCCCACGGGTCAGTGAATCCAGCCTGCCCAGACTCTCCCCGATGCAAAGAAAGCTGAGAATGGTGCTGCAGATCAGCGCAGCAGGGAAGAACAGCTGATAGGGGTGGGACCGGAGGGAAGTCACGCCTTCAGCGCACATAACTCCCCAGCTTGCCAGTGGTGCCGACACCCCCAGCCCGATAAAACTAAGGAACGACTCGGCGAAAATGGCGGCAGGAACACTGAAAACCAAGCTGGCCAGAATTGTTCCCCAGGCATTGGGCAGAATATGACGGCGTATTATCCACAGATCACCGGCTCCTGATAGCCGGGCGGCGACAATGAAGTCCTGCGACTTTATTTGCATAACCTGGGCCCTTGTCACCCTGGCGGTGCTCAGCCAATAGACAAGGCCCAGCGTCAGCATAACGTTCTGCAGCCCTGGTCCAAGCACAATCATGAACAAAATCACATACAGCAACAGGGGAATCCCCCATAAAATATCAACCAGAGCCATCATCACCGTGTCGGCGAGGCCTCCCCTGTAGCCGGCGAAGCCACCGTAAATTACCCCTATTAACAGGTTAGCCAAGCCGCTAAACAGGCCTATGGAAAGGGAAATTCTTGCTCCGTACAGCGATCTGATCAGCAGATCGCGGCCAAGATGGTCGGTGCCAAACCAGTGGTCGGCAGTTGGCGGGGAATTAGCGATTGCCAGATGCTGGCTATCGTAGGAACGGGTAGTCATGACCGGACCCACAGTCGCTCCAATCAGCAGCAGCAGCAGATAGACAAGGCTTATTGCCAGCAGCTTATTGCTGGACAAACAGAGGACAATAGCCTTCAGGCGGCTAGACTGTCTGCTCATCGCCAGCCTCCGTCGGCCATGGTTGTAGGGCGGGTACGGGGATCAATCAGGCAGCAGACCAGATCAACAACCAGATTGATACTGACCAGCACGGAGCTGTAAAAAAGGGTGAGACCAGCGACAACCGTGTAATCGCGGTCGTAAATGCTGCTCACGAAATATTTGCCCAGTCCGGGAACGGCAAAAATATTTTCCACGGCAAAGGAGCCGGTAAGAACGGCCGATGATAGAGGACCGACGAAAGCCAGAACCGGGATGATGGCCACCGGCAGTGCCTGGAAGAAAATTATTCTTGTCCGCGAAAAACCGAAAGAACGGGATACCTTCACAAAATTCTGCCGCATCACCCCAGTCAGTGACGATCTGGTAAGGCGGGCGATGTAGGCGGTGGGAGCGGCGGCAAGGCTAACGGCCGGCAGAATTGCCGATTGCCAGCCTTGCCAGAGTGCAGCTGGCAGCAGGTTTAGCTTTTCAGCAAAAATGTAAATGAGGACCAGTGCCAGAATGAAGTTTGGCACTGCCAGCCCCAGTACGGAAAACCCCGAAACAATTCCCGACAACAGTTTGCCATTGTTAAGGGCGGCTATCGTTCCCAGACTCAGCCCGGCGGTAATGGCCAGAATCAGGCTGACCATCCCGAGACTGGCTGACACCGGAAAATTCCGCGCGATGATATCATTTACCGACCGGTCGCCATGTCTCAGTGACTGACCGAGATCGGCGTGGGCAATCCCGGAGAGGTAGCGAAAATATTGTACCAACAAAGGCTGATCAAGTCCGTAGTGTTGCCGGATGTTGTGATAAACCGGTGCCGGTAGGTACTGGGCGTCAGCAAAGGGATCTCCTGGAATCAGGTGGATGGAAACAAATGTGACCGTGGTGACTGCCCAGATAACCAGCAGGGCTGACAACAGCCTTTTGAGCAGGAATAACGTCAAGCCGCACCCTCCCCGTCCTTGGCCGGCCGACCGGTGGTCAGCCGGCGAAACTTTGCCGCCTGGCTGCATACGCACTGACAATATAAGCGAGGAGCAGGATTTTTGCAATAAAGCGGTGAATTAACGCAAAATTAAATACCTTGCTGAGAGGGGCTGGTGTTATGAAATTTACCCTGAGCAAAAATTTTCCGGCCAAGCCGGGCAAATTATGGCTGATCATCGATGAAAAGCGCAATCTTCCCGAGTGGGTTGGCCGGACAGGCTGGGGGATCAGGCTGGCATCCCGTCTGGCCGGCGAAAAATCGTTGGGGCAGTACGGAATGATGGACAGTTTTTCCCTGACCAGCGAGCAGGGGGAAGAGGTTTCCGGTCTGCTGACCGGAGCTGGTGCGGCCGAGGAATTCACGGTTGAGAGGCTGCGACGGCTTACCGGCGAAATAGTGCGTCAGGCCAACAAGCGTGGTTATGAAAAAATCTGGCTGATTGGCGGAGGAATCGAGAAGACACTGACCGACGAACAGGTGGTAGAAGCTGTTGTGACCGGGGCAACGCTGGGAGGGTATACCTTCGATTACTACAGGACAGGCAATACCGAGCCTGCCACCCTTGGACAGATTGGCTTATTCCTGCCCGGAAGCCGGTCAGCAGCTCCGTTGTCCAGACTGGCCGGAAAGGCCCAGACAGTGGCAGACGCAGTAAACTACTGCCGCGATCTGGTCAACCATCCAGCCAACCACATGAATGCGGCCGCCATGCGCTCTGAAGCGGAAAAGCTTGGACAGCACCCGGAAATAACGGTTTCTATCCTCGACGAAGACTGTCTGCACGAAATGGGCGCCGGCGGTATCCTGGCGGTGGGTAGGGCCAGTGTCAACCGACCGCTGATGATAGTTATCGAATACAGGGGAAAGCCCCGTTCGGCCAAAGTCCTGGCTCTGGCCGGCAAGGCTGTGACTTTTGACAGCGGCGGCCTCTGCATAAAAACGACCGACGGTATGCTCAACATGAAAAACGATATGGCCGGCGGTGCAGCTGTTCTGGCAACCGTCCGGGCTCTGGCTGCCAATTCGGTGCCGGTAAATGTGCGGGCAGCCATCCCGGTGGTGGAAAATATGATCGACGGCACAGCCTACCGGCCGGGCGACGTTCTGAAAATGATGTCAGGTAAAACTGTACAAATCGTATCGACCGATGCTGAAGGCAGGCTGATTTTGGCTGATGCTCTGCATTTTCTGTCCCGGAGCGGACCGGCGGCCATGATTGACGTAGCAACCCTGACCGGGGCCTGTGCAGTAGCCTTGGGTGACGGCTGTGCAGCCCTTATTGGCAACGACGACGATCTATGCAAGCAGCTGACGGAATGTGGCAGGGAAGTGGGGGAAAATTTCTGGCAATTACCAATGTTTGATGACTACCGGGAGCTGCTGAAGGGTGAGATCGCTGATCTTAAAAACAGCGGTGGCCGTCACGCCGGCACAATTCTCGGCGGCATGTTTCTCAGCGAGTTTGTCAATGGCATACCCTGGGTGCACATTGATATAGCCTCAACAGATGATGTGGGAAAGACGGCCGGTTATCAAATCAGGGGGGCAACCGGCATGGCAGTCCGCACTCTTTACAGATTCGCCGTACAGTTTTGTCGGTGAGTCCGTAGGTACAGTGACGGACGGGTTTGGCAGTGAACCGCCAGCTGATTGCCCGGAAAGGTGATTAATGGACAAAACTGCCTTCCGGGCGACCGGGGAGTACTGCGTGCACCTTACCGAGGGTGCCCAGATAACCAGCAGGGACGGCGAGGCAGGGGTGATGTTTGCGGTTTGGGCCCCCCATGCCCGGCAGGTCAATCTAGTAGGCCATTTCAATAACTGGCAGGGCTATCATCACCCGATGCAGCGAGACAGGCACGGTCGGTGGTCGTTATTTGTCCGCGGGGTCAATCCTGGCACAGTATACTGTTTTGAGGTGTATACCAGCGAAAACCACCGGATGATGAAGTTTGACCCGGTAGCGTTTACCAATGGCGTGGCACCGGATTTCACCAGCCGGGTGGCCGATTTGCGTGGCTACAGCTGGCAGGATGGCAGCTGGATGGCTGAACGGGCCGGGCAGGACAAATGGCAGCGACCGATCAACATCTATGACTGTCTCTTAT
>JAOAFP010000087.1 GCA_026416215.1 Negativicutes bacterium
GCCCACGAAAACGGCGGGGAACACCGCTCCAACCAGCGGCTGGAGTTTCTCGGCGACGCGATACTAAATATGATTGTTGCCATCAGGCTGTACGAGGAAATGCCGGACTGCGCCGAGGGCGAGCTGACCAGATTGCGGGCGGGTCTGGTCTGCGAGAGGGCTCTGGCCGGAGTGGCCAGAGAGATTGGTCTGCCGGCAGTGATCCGCTTGGGAAAAGGCGAACGATCGGCTTCGGGGGCAAGTGTTAAGGACTCAATTCTGGCTGACGCTTGTGAGGCCCTGGTGGGAGCGTGCTATCTGGACGGCGGTTTGTCCCGGGCGGAAATGTTTGTCAACCGTTGGCTGTGGCAAAGGCGCTATGAGATCTGGGCGACGGCGGCTGACAGTAAATCCCGTCTCCAGGAGTATCTGCAGGATCGGCACAGAGGAAAGGAAATACTGATAAAATACGAGGTAATTCAGGCCAGCGGCCCCGACCACGACCGCTGGTTTGTTGTGAGAGCCGGTTGTGATCAGGAGGCCGGGGTGGGCGTGGGGGCCGGGAGAAGTAAAAAAGCAGCCGAGCAGGCGGCGGCAGCGGCAATGCTGGCCAGCCTGGCGGGCACTGACGGCAGGCAGCAGCCGGCGGCCAGAAAAAAGCTAGCCAATGGGCATGAAAACCGCGCATAGCGCGGTTTTTTCCGTAAACGACGATGAAGGCAACCAAAATCATTCCGATATTTTTGCCGGAAGCAGGTTGCCCGCAGCGGTGTCTGTTCTGCAGCCAGCCGTTGATCAGCGGGCAGGCTGGCAAGCCCGACCCGGCCGCAGTCGGGGATACTGTCAGACGGTGGCTGGAGAAATCACCGGGTTATGAATTTGATTTGGCGTTTTATGGTGGGACATTCACCGCGCTACCCCCGTCCGTGCAGGAACAGTACCTTGAGCTGGCCGATTCATACCGCCGGCAGGGAATGATCGTCGGCATCCGGCTTTCAACCCGGCCGGACTGTCTGACCGATCAGGCCTGTGAATTGCTGCAGCACTATCGGGTAACCATTGTGGAACTGGGGGTGCAGTCGTTGTCCGACCAGGTGTTGTCGGCCTGCCAGCGCGGTTACACTGCCCGGCAGGCCATTGATGGTTTTGAGCGTCTGCGCCGGCGGGGGATAAAAACCGGGATTCAACTGATGCTGGGGCTACCTGGCGATGATGGCCGGCCACTAGCTGACACAATCGAAGAGGTTTGCCGGTTGGGTCCCGACTATGCCCGGCTGTATCCGGCCATTGTGCTGGCCGGCACCGGGCTGGCCGGGTTGTGGCGCCGGGGGGGATACAGGCCGCTGACCCTGCGACAGGCTGCCGGTCTGGCCGGGATAAGCGCAGCCGTGCTGACAGGGGCGGGGGTAAAGGTAATGAGGATCGGCCTGCAGGCCGGCCCGGGCCTGGATGATGAGGGTTCGCGGCTGGCCGGACCGTATCACCCGGCCCTTGGTGAACTGGCGGCCGGCGACTTCGCTCGACGGGTGTTTGTGCATAGCTTTTCCGGCCACCGTGATTTTTGGCGGGCTTCGCTGGGGAAGGTGGTTGAAATCGTGGGCCGGCAGCAGATGCGCGGTAAAATCTGTGGCCATCGCAACGAAAACATTAATTTTCTCAGCCGTCACGGGTTCCGGCCAGTTTACCGCCATAGCGACAACCCCGGAGTTGAACTGTGCTGCCGGAATAGGACTATAGATTGGCCGTATGACCAGTTTGTCGCCCGGTGCCGGATGGGATTGGCCGGGATATTTGCTGAGGTTATGGAGAACGACACGGAGGCAGAAGAATTTTGCATCTGAAGCGGATTGAAGTACATGGGTTCAAGTCTTTCGCTGACAAGACCGAAATCGAGTTCGGCCGCGGAATAACGGCAATTGTCGGCCCCAACGGCAGCGGCAAAAGCAATATTGCCGACGCGGTACTGTGGGTGTTGGGAGAACAGAGCCTGCGGGCATTGCGGAGCAACCGGGCCGAGGACGTAATTTTTGCCGGTTCGGACCGGCGGCGGGCGACCGGCATGGCTGAAGTCACACTGATTTTTGACAACAGCGACCAGGTATTGCCGGTCGAATACAACGAAGTGGCTATTACCCGCCGGTTGTACCGTTCGGGGGACAATGAGTACCTAATCAACCGCAACCACTGCCGCCTCAGGGATATTACCGAACTTCTGTCTCCCACCGGTCTGGGCAGGGCATCGATGACGGTGTTGGGACAGAGCCGCCTCGATGAAGTACTAAACTCTCGCCCCGAGGACCGGCGTCTGATTTTCGAAGATGCGGCCGGCATATCGGTCTACAAACAGCGCAAACGCGATGCCCTGCGCAAGATGGATGATGCCAGGGCTAATCTCGAGTGTCTGACCGATGTGATCTGCGAACTGGAGCAGACCCTTGAACCGCTGAAACAGAGTGCCGATAAAGCTTTGCTGGCCCAGCGGCTGTCCGCCCGGCTGGCCGAGCTGAGGCGCCGGCAGCTGCGGTGGGAGATCAGCCAGCTGCATGAACGCCGTGGCCAGGTTCGGGCCGAGGTTCGGCGGGCTACGGTTGAACTGGCTGAACTGACCGGACAGATGGTGGAACTGGAGAAGCAGTGCGAATTAACTGAGCAGGAGCAGTCCGGGATAGACGAACAGCTGCGCCGGGCCGAGCACGAATGGCGGCAGCACGGTCTGACGGTTGAAAAAATTGCCGGCAACATCGCTGTCCTGAATGAGAAGATCGTCCAGCTTGATGAGCGGATCGTGCGCAACGACAAAGTCCGGACTTCTCTGGCCGGGGAACGCGACGAGGCCGAACAGGAGGCTGAACGCAACCGGAATTTGGCAGTGGTGGCCGGGCAGAAGGCGGCCGGGCTTGAACGGGAAATCGGGGAAACTATTGCCGGCCAACAGGCAAAAGCGGCTCAAGTTCAGGAGATTGAGGCCAGAATTGAGGAGCTGCGCGGCGCTTTCTTCAGCCAGATTCAGGAAAACGTCACCCAGCGAAACCTTATGAACGGCCTGGCCGAACGGATTGAAGATCTGGAAAGGCGATGCCGGGATGGCCGGGCAGAGCTGGCGGCAATTGATGCCCGGTCGGACAAGATGGGCAAAGAAGGTGCGGAACTTGAGGAAAAGATTGCCGGCAGGCGAAACGACCGTCACCAGCTGTCCCTGGCCCGGGCTGAGGCGGAAAGTGAACGTGGCCGGCAGATTCAGATGCGGCAGTCGCTAATGGACGCCGAGCGGGATCTTGCGGGCAGGTTGCAGGCCATGCGCAGCCGGCATCAGCTGTTGCAAAACCTGCAAAATGACTACGAGGGTGTGGGACGGGGGGTCAGGATGGTTATGAAGGCTGACCGCCCATGGCGCAAAGGGGTTCTCGGATTGGTTGGCCAAATAATCAGGGTGCCGGACAGCCTGCTGACGGCGATAGAAACCGCCCTGGGAGGGGCAGCCCAGAATATTGTCACTTCCGACAGTCTGACGGCCAGACAGGCGATTGATTACCTGCGGGATCAGGACGGCGGCCGGGCGACGTTTATGCCTCTTGACCACGTTCAGAAGGTGAGCCGGCCAGACAGACGTATCTGGCAGGGAATGGAAGGCATAGCCGGCATTGCTGCCGATATGGTCGACTACGACGAACAGTTTGCCGGAATTGTAGAAAACCTGTTGGCCCGGACGGTGGTGGCCAAGGATATGGACTGGGCGATGCGCCTGACCCGGGCCAGCAATTTCAGCCTGAGGGTGGTCACCCTGACCGGTGAGCTTTTTAATCCCGGCGGGGCAATCAGCGGCGGAAGTATCAGGCGCAAAGACAGCGGGATTATCGGTCGGGCCAGCGAGATAAAGACGCTATCGGTTCAGATTGACGAATGTGAACGTGAGCTGGACAGGCTGCAACACAAAATCGGGTGCGTCACCGGGGAGCTGCAGCGCCAGGAGGAAACACTGGCCGGTCTGATGACCGGTGAAAAAACTATTGACGTCGAACTGGCCGAGCTTAACCTTGCTGCCAAAACCCTGACCCGCGATCATCAGCTGCTTCTTCAGTCCCGCCAGGTGCTGGCCGGGGAAATCGTTGAGATGTGTGACACGCTGAACAAATGCCGGCAGGAGTGGCTGGCCGTGAAGAAAGAAGTGGACAGACAGCAGACAGATGATGAACAGGCCAGGCGTCAGGTTGGGGTCTGGCAGCACCATCTGGAGGAAGCTCGCCGGGAAATGATCGAAATCAGCGGACAGCGTGAGCGGCTGGCGGTCACCCTGGCTACCTGGCAGCAGAAGAAAATTTCCTACGAAGAAGAAGCCAGGCGCTGGCAGCAACAATTGCTGACCATTGATGACAAGCTTGAGCAGCTGGCTGGGGAGAACCGGCAAAATGCCGTCCGCCGGGAGGAAATAACTGCCGAGATCAGTCAGCGGCAGGCCGAACTGGATCGGCAAAGGCGGGGCGAAGATGATGCCGGAAGACGGCGGGACGAATTGCTGGACGAACGTCAGGCGGTGACTGCCCGTTGCCAGAAACTGGCCCGTGAATTGCGAAAAATAAGGGGAATGGTTGAGGCTGGACAGAAAGTTTTGCAGGAAAGAAAAATTGCCGAGGCGGAAATAGAGTGCCAGATTCAGGACAAAAACCTTCGCTGGCAGGAGGAATTCGGGCAAAAAGACGATGACGAGACCGGTCCGGATACAGTGGAACCGCTGACCGAAGATGAACAACATGAAATCAGCCAGCTTGGCCTGCAGCTGGAAAACATTGGGCCATTCAACCCACTGGCCCCGGCTGAATACGAAAACGCCCTCCGGCGGGCTGAATTTCTTGGCCGTCAGCGGGATGATCTTATTCAGACCAGTGAAAAGCTGGGGAAGGTCATTGATGAAATCGATCAGACCATGACTGCCCGGCTGCTTGAAGCCTTCAGCGCGATTAACGAGAACTTCCAGACGATGTTCTCCGCCCTGTTCGGTGGCGGCCGGGCCGGGCTCAGAATGCACGGTGAAGATGGCGTTTTGCAGGCGGGCGCGGAAATAACCGCCCAGCCACCGGGGAAAAAGCTACAGAATCTCTCGTTGCTGTCCGGCGGTGAACGGGCGCTGACGGTTACAGCCCTGCTGCTGGCTATCCTGCGTTACCGCCCGGCTCCGTTTTGCGTAGTCGACGAAATTGACGCGGCTCTTGACGAGGTTAATGCCCGGAAATTTGCCGATTTGTTACGCGAATTCTCGGCTGGCACCCAGTTTTTGGTTGTTACCCACCGCAAATCGACGATGGAGGCTGCCGACATAATGCACGGAGTAACGCTGGCTGAAGCCGGAGTGTCAAAGCTTTTGTCGGTTGATTTTGCTGCCTAGCAGGAATAGGGCTGCAGCAGGGCGAAACCGGGAAATAAATGCTGTAATTGGACAGGAGGTGGGAAGGTGACCGGCGGGGAAGAAAAAAAACTGGCTTTGCCGGACAACGCGTTTCGCGAGCTAAAGGAAGGGGAAAAGTATGTCCCGATTATGACTGACGGCGACAGTCCGCGGGAGGACACGCCGTATGCCGTGATTCTCGGGTTTCTGTTCGGGGCGGTGTTCACGGTGGCAGCGTCGTATATGCCGCTGAAAATCGGCCAGGGGGTTACTTCAGATACGCCTATTGCCGCCATTGCCGTGGGTCTGGCGGCGTTGCTGGCCCGTAAGCACGCGCTGGGTGAAAACATGATGATGCAGTGCACGGGTTCAACCGGGTCGATGGTCAACTCCGGGGTTATCTTCGTGATCCCGGCTATGTTCATCCTCAATCTGCCGGTGACTTGGCTGGACATCGTCTGGACGGTGATCATCGGCGGTTTTTTGGGTATTTTCTACGCAATCATCCTCCGCGACTACTTTGTCGTCCACATGCACGGGCGTTATCCGTTTCCCGGCTCGGTGGCCACCACCGAAATTCTTGTTTCCGGAGGTAACAGCGGCAGTGCCGGGCTCAAAATCCTGCTGAGCTCAGCCGTATACGGCGGGATCCTCGATTTTTGCACCAACACATTCGCCTGGTGGAATGAAGTGTTTACCACCAGGGTTACCGGCTGGGGAAAGTGGCTAGCCGACAAACATAAAATGCTACTGTCGATCGATGCTGAGGCATCGGTGGTGGCAATCGGCTACCTGACCGGTTTTCGCTACGCACTGATCATCGCCTGCGGTTCGTTTTTCGGCTGGCTGTTCATTATTCCTCTCATCAGCTATTTTGCCCCCGGGCTGACTGCGCCGGTGGGAAATGTGGCAAAAACTGTCGGACAGATGTCGCCTGAGGAAATTTTCCGCAACTATGTCCGCTACATCGGGATCGGGGCATTGGCTATGTCGGGGATCATTGGCGTAATCAAGATGGGCAGGTAC